>JAUIDM010000385.1 GCA_030428915.1 Alphaproteobacteria bacterium
GTCTGGGTCGCGGTGATCCGCGCGCGCCACCGGGCTCAATATCCGATCGCGGCGTCGATCCGGGGGACGAAATGACCGCTTTCGCGGACCTCATGACCTTCCAGCGCGAGACCGAGGCGCTGGCGCAGATCGCAGGCCGTCTGGGCTGGGATCAGGAAACCGTGATGCCCAGAGGCGCCGCTGAACAGCGCGGCGAGGAGATGGCGGCGATCGAGGCCGTTCTCCATGCCCGCCGTACCGATCCTCGTATCGGCGGCTGGCTGGATGCGGCCAAGGCACCGGACGCGGCGGGGGAACGCGCGCTGGAACTGATCGGCCGGACCTATCACCGCACTGCAGCGGTTCCCGGCAAGCTTGCGGCCGATATTGCCCGGGTGACAAGCGTGGCACAGGGCATCTGGGCTGAAGCGAGGGCGAAGGACGATGTCGCCCATTTCCTGCCGACCTTCGAAAAGGTGGTCCGGCTGATGCGTGAGAAGGGGCAGGCGCTGGCCGCGAGCGGGTTTGGCGGCGGCGATGTCTACGATGCGCTTCTTGACGACTACGAACCGGGCGCCACCGCAGCGAGCGTCGGTGCGATGTTCGACCGGATGCGACCCCGACTTGTTGCCTTGCGCGAAAGGGTACTGGGGGCGGCGGAACACCCCGGCCCGCTTGCAGGTCATTTCGCCGAGGCCGGGCAACTGGCGCTTGCCCACGACCTCGCCACCGCGTTTGGCTATGACTGGAAGCGGGGTAGGCTCGACCTGGCGGTGCATCCCTTTTCCTCGGGCTCAGGCAACGATGCCCGCATCACCACGCGGGTATTGGAAAGCGACCCCTTCAATTGCCTCTATTCGACGATCCATGAGGTCGGGCACGCCTGCTATGAGTTGGCCATCGACCCGGCTTATCTATTCACGCCGCTCGGCGCAGGCGTGTCGATGGGTGTGCATGAAAGCCAGAGTCGGATCTATGAAAACCAGATTGGCCGCTCTCGCGCTTTCACCGGCTGGCTGTACGGCCGCATGCACGACACGTTCGGCGAATTCGGCGTCGGCTCGGCCGAGGCGTTCTACCGTGCGGTCAACCGGGTGCAGTCGGGCTTTATCCGCACCGAGGCTGACGAGGTGCATTACAACCTGCACATCATGATGCGTTTCGATCTGGAGCGGCAGGTTATGGCGGGGACGCTGTCGGTGGCCGATCTGGAAGAGGCCTGGAACGCGCGGTTCGCCGAGGATTTCGGCATCGCCGTCGACAGGCCCGCGCATGGCATGTTGCAAGACGTGCACTGGTCGGTGGGGCTATTTGGGTATTTCCCGACCTACACGCTCGGCAATGTTTATGCCGGGTGCCTTTTAAAATCCATGCGCGCGGAACTGCCGGATTTGGATGAGGACCTGTCACGAGGCAATGCAAAACCTGCAACAGACTGGCTTGCGGGGAAAGTCCAGCGCTTCGGGGGGCTTTATCGGCCGGCAGAGGTGATCGAGCGCGCCTGCGGTTTCGTGCCCGACGAGGGTCCGCTTCTCGATTATCTCGACGCCAAGTTCGCCGATCTCTACGGGCTCTGAGCGGATGTCCCGCGACGACAGCATCGGCGTCTGGCTGCTTGCAGCGGGCCAGACGGCGGGCTTCGCGGCGCTCGTCTACATCTTCGGCGCTATCATTCTGGCGCTGGAGGACGGAACCGGCTGGAACCGGGCCGAGTTGGCGCTGGGGCCGACCTTGGCGCTTCTGACGCAGGCAGGGCTCGCGCCGTTTTCCGGGCGGCTGGTCGACAAGGGCTATGGTGGGGCGCTTCTGGGGGGGGCGGCGGCCTTGGGGGCGCTGTGTCTAGCACTCCTGTCGCGCGTGGAGGAGCTCTGGCTCTGGTATGCGCTCTGGATTGCCATCGGTTGCGCGCAGGCGGCGAGCCTTTACGAAACCTGCTTTTCTTTTCTGACGCGGCGGCTGGGGCGCGAGGCGCGCACCGGCATCATTCGGGTGACGCTGGTCGCGGGCTTCGCCTCCACCTTTGCGTTTCCGCTCGGCGCGCTGACGGGCGAGGCGCTTGGTTGGCGCGGCGCGATACTGGTTTTCGCAGCGGTGCAGCTTGCAGTGACCCTGCCCGCGAATGTTCTGGGCGTGCGTTTTCTCAGGCGCGGCGAAAGGCGCGGCCTGGCGATGGTGGCGACGCCGCAGGGCGCGATCCGGTCGGTGCTGAGGCGGCCGGAATTCTGGGCGCTTGCGGTCTATTTTGGCCTGCTCATGGGCAATCACACGATGCTCTTCACCTTCGCCCTGCCGATCCTGGCCGACCGTGGGGCGCCGCCGGGGCTTGCCGTCCTCATCGCCTCCACCGTCGGACCGATGCAGGTGGCGGGCCGTATCCTCGTGATGCTGGCGGGTGCACGCGCTCGATCGGGTCCGGTCGCTCGGGGCATCGCGTTGGGGATGGGCCTTGCCAGCGCAGCGCTTCTGGCGGGCACGGGGCAGGTCTGGCTTCTGACGATCTATGCCGTGCTTCAGGGTGCCTCGATCGGCATCCAGTCGATTCTCAGGCCGCTCCTGACAGCCGAGGCACTGGGGCAGGAAAATTTCGGCGCGGTGAGCGGATCGCTTGCCATGGCGCCGCTGACGGCCGGGGCTGCGGCACCGTTTCTTGGCGCGCTCCTGATCGGGGCGGGGGGTGTGACATTGCTTCTGTGGGTGACGCTCAGCGCCGCGCTAATCGCAATGGGCATCGCGATCTGGCTCAGATCGCGCGGAATCTGAGGTCAGGACCAGTCGGGTTTGCGTTTCTCGATGAAGGCCGCGATGCCTTCCTCTGTATCGCGCCAGAGCATGTTTTCGACCATCACGGCGGCGGCATGGTCGTAGGCGTCAGCGCGCGTCATCTCGATCTGATCGTAGAAGGCGCGCTTGCCGATCTTGACGGCTGCGGTGAGCTTGCCCGCCACCGTTTCAGCGAGCGCCCGGGTTTCGGCGGCCAGCGTCTGGGACGGCACGACCTTGTTCACCAGCCCCACCTCGGCGGCGCGGGCTGCGTCGATGAACTGGCCCGTCGTCAGCATCTCGAATGCGATCTTGCGGGGCACGTTGCGGGACAGCGCCACCATGGGGGTCGAGCAGAAAAGCCCGATATTGACGCCGTTGACGCCGAACCGCGTGCCTTCGGCGGCTACGGCCATGTCGCAGGAGGCCACGAGCTGGCACCCGGCGGCGGTGGCGATGCCATGGGCCTCGGCGATGACCGGCTGGGGCAGGGCGGGGATCATCTGCATGACTTCGGCGCAGCGCGCGAAGAGGTCGGCGAAATAGGCGCGGCCCTTGTCAGCGGCGGCGCGGCCTGCCTGCATCTCTTTCAGGTCGTGGCCGGCACAGAACGCCTTGCCTGCGCCTTTCAGGATCACGACGCGGATATCGCGGTCCTCGGAGAGCCGCCCGAACGCGTCCTTAAGCGCGGCCAGCATCGCGTCGGACAGCGCATTCAGGCTGCCGGGGCTGTTCAGGGTCAGCGTGGCGATGCCGTCAGCATCGTCGCGCACGAGTATGGGGTCGCTCATCTTGTCATTCCCTCCGGTTCGGGGAACTCTAGGCCGGTCACGCGCGGGAGGGAAGATGCAGGCGGTCATGAACGAGACGGAACTGGCGGCGTTCCTTGAACGGGAATTTCCCCAGGTCGATGGCGATTTCGCCATCGAGCGGCTTACCGAAGACGGGATCGTCATGC
>JAUIDM010000386.1 GCA_030428915.1 Alphaproteobacteria bacterium
CAGCCCCTCGTAGCGCTCAACACTGTCATGCGGTTCGATGGCCCTGACGACGGCATGTATGCGCTCGAAGACCTTGCGGAAGGAAAACTCGGGTCTCGTGGCGGTCAGCCCGTAGTGATCAGCATGTCGCATCTGATGGGCGAGCTTGGCCGACTTTATCAGCGCCTTCGACGGCACGCAGCCATAGTTCAGGCAATCACCGCCCATCTTGTGGCTTTCGACCAGCGTCACCTTGGCTTTGACCGCCGCGGCGATATAGGCCGAGACGAGACCGGCCGCCCCGGCTCCGATCACAACAAGGTTTCGGTCATAGCGCGCGGGCCGGTCCCAGCCGGCATAGGCGCGGCGGCGCCTGATCAGGCCAAGGACGAACCGCGCGATCCAGGGGAAGATACCCAGAAGCACGAAGGACAGGATCAGGGGCAGCGACAGGATGCCCGACAGGCTTTCCAGTTGCGCCAGTTGCGTGCCCGCATTCACATAGACCGCCGTGCCCGCGAGCATCCCCGCCTGACTGACCAGATAGAACGTCAGCACACGGATCGGGGTAAGACCCATCAGCAGGTTGATCGCGAAGAACGGAATCGCCGGGATCAGGCGCAGGGTGAAAAGGTAAAACGCACCGTCGCGCTCCATCCCCTCGTCGATGGTCTGAAGCCGGCTGCCAAGTTTCTCATGCACCCAGTCCGACAGCAGATAGCGCGACGCCAGAAAGGCCAGCGTCGCCCCGGTGGTCGAGGCGAAGGACACAAGCAAGAGCCCCCACCAGAAACCGAAAAGCGCACCGGCGGCCAGCGTCATCCAGACCGCAAGCGGCAGGGACAAGGCAGTGACGGCGACATAGGCTGCGAAAAAGATGGCAGCCACGGTCAGCGGGTTGTCCGCCATCCGTGTCTCCAGCCCCGAAAGATGGCCGCGCAACATATCGAGGTCGGGCGGGTTGCGGCCGATCACCGCTATCAGCACACCGACCAACAGGACGAGTGCGAGGAAAAGGACAGGTTTTTTCACGTGCGGGCGCCTTTACCCGGGATCTCAGGCGATCCCGGCCCCAGGCGATACATATAGCTTGTCGTCATGGTGTCCCCAGCGTTGCTGCCCATTCTTGTGCAACGAAGTTCCGCCCAAGGCCAAGGCCGTTACAGAATTGTCCCCATCTCGTGATGCATGCGTGAGCGGCCTGCCAAGGGCAGGCCTGTGGCATTCCAGGCCCGCGATGACATTCGGCCGGATGTGGTCGGGCGCACGGACGGTTTAGATACCGGATCGTTCAAGACACCCATTTGGCAAACGAAAGCCGCCCCGAGGGCGGCCCCGCTCGGCGCGTTCAGGTCCGGGGTCAGGCGGTCTGATCGTCGACCTTCGCGTCGGGTGCGTTCTTCGCGACCGATGCGATCCCGTTGTCGCGGGCAGACTCGCTGCTATAGGTCTCGCTTGTGCCGATCACCTGACCGTTCGAGGCCTTGAGGTTGAACATCGGCTTGCCGGAAGTGGTCGTCTTGCGTTCGAACCGCGCGTCGATCTGCGAGTTCTTGCGTACGGATTCAATCCCGTTCGTCGCGCTCGACTTTTGTTTGTACCCCTCGCTGGCGAGAATGGTCTCTCCATTGCCGGCCTTCAGCCGGAAGCGGAACTCGCCCGCCTTGTCCTTGTAGAGTTCAAACTTTCCGGCCATTGCTGCTTTCCTCCTGTTAAAGCCCCGGTTTTGCGCGAGTTTGAGCGTATTGCGCTTCGGATGACAAGCCCGACAACGACCGCGATGGCAGAAACGGGGCCGGGGAGGCGCGATGCGGTACTGTCACGCATGGACAATCGGCCGGCGGCACGGATAGTGGGGACATGACCTACGACACCGATGTCTTCATCACCGGCGGCGGGCTGAACGGCCCGGCGCTTGGCCTTGCGCTGGCGCAGGCCGGACTGGCCGTCACCGTGATCGACGCCCAACCCGCCCGCGCACGGGCCGAGGCGAATTTCGACGGGCGGGCCTATGCGCTCGCCATCGCCTCGAAGCGGCTCTTGACCGCCATCGGGGTCTGGGACCGGGTCGCGGGCGATGCCCAGCCGATGCTCGAGATCAAGACCAGCGACGGCCGGCCGGGCGAAGGCCCAGCCCCCTTTTTCCTGCATTTTCAGGCGGCCGAGATCGAGGACGGCCCGATGGGCTTCATGGTCGAGGACCGCCACCTCTACGCGGCCTTCCTTGCCGCGATGGAGGAAGAGGCAGGCCTCACCCACCTTCCGGCGACAACCGTGACCGCGCAGGAGACCGACCCGGCGGGGATCACGGTCACGCTCTCGGACGGGCGGCAGTTGAGGGGGCGCATGCTGGCAGGTTGCGACGGCCGCGCCTCCGGCACTGCCGAACGGGCGGGCATTACCCGTACCGGCTGGGGCTATGGTCAGACAGCGCTGGTCTGCGCGGTGTCGCATGAACACCCCCACAATGGGATTGCGCATCAGTTCTTCATGCCTGCCGGGCCGCTGGCGATCCTGCCACTCAAGGGCAACAGGTCCTCGATCGTCTGGAGCGAGGCGGAGGAGACCGCACGGCCTATCGCCGCACTGGACGACGCGGATTTCCTGGAAATCCTGCGCCCCCGTTTCGGCGATTTCCTGGGACGGATCGAATTGGCTGGCGGACGCTTCACCTATCCGCTGAACCTGACGCTTGCCAATTCCTACACTGCGCCGCGCCTCGCGCTCGTGGGCGACGCGGCCCACGGCGTGCATCCGATTGCCGGGCAGGGTCTCAATCTCGGCTTCCGCGACGTGGGCGCATTGGCCGAGGTGCTGGTCGACGCGCATCGGCGGGGCGAGGATATCGGCGCGGGCGATGTGCTTGAACGCTACCAGGCGTGGCGGCGGTTTGATTCCACAGCGCTCGCGCTGGGGATGGACGGGGTCAACCGCCTATTTTCGAACGACAACCCCGCCCTGCGCATGGCACGTGATCTGGGCATGGGGCTGGTCGGCGCGATGCCCGGTTTGCGGCGCACCTTCATCCGGCAGGCCGCCGGTATCGGGGGAAAACCCGCGCGCCTCTTGCGCGGAAAGCCGCTCTGAGGTCACACCTTCACGAAACTGACGATCCAGCCTTTGTCGCCACTGTGGTCACCGTCGGCTCCGGCACCGTAGATGTCGAACGGTTCAGTCCGAAACCGTGTGATCCGATCGCCAAGCGTGGCGAAATACGCTGCAAAGCCTGCCGCCTCATAAAAGGCGCTGTGGACCGTGACCGCAAAGACGGCCCCGGGCCGCGTCACGCGCAACAGTTCCGCAAAGGCTTCTGGCCCGACATGGCCGGTGGTGAAGGTGCCCGCGCTGATGCAGCCAGAATAGCCAGCCTCCGGCAGCGGCAGTGCCTGTGTCAGATCGGCGGTGATGGTCGAACGGTAGACCTGTTTATCCGCAGCTTGTGCCAGCATCTCGGCAGAGATGTCGAGCGCGTCGACCGGGCCGATCTGTGCTGCGGCCAGGGCCTGACCGACAAGCCCCGTTCCCGCGCCGACATCGAGGACCGGCCCCTTGCCGCCCAGAGCGGCGAATGCTCGGGCGACCTCGGCCGGGCTGCGATAGGCCATCGCCTCGGCGAAATCCCGGTCATAATCCTGTGCCCAGTCGCGATAATACCGCACCGAATCCTCGGGCGTCTTC
>JAUIDM010000027.1 GCA_030428915.1 Alphaproteobacteria bacterium
CGGAAGCCGTGAGGCCGTGCGGCGAGCCCTTGTCGCTCCATCAGTCGTGCCATCGCTGCATCGCTGATAACGCCCTTGCGGAGGGAGGGGAAGAGATGGCCATCTCGATCGAAACGACGCGCAAGCTCAATCACGTGCATCGCTTCTTGCGATAGAGGGACGCGAAAGTCGCGTTCTGCGCCGACGCGCGCCTTCATGTTGGTGGCGGGGATTGTCCAAACATCTCCTTCAATCTGCTCGAAGCGAGCAAAGCGCACAGGTTTGGACCTGGCACCCGTCAGAATGAGGAGGCGGAGCGCGAGATGTGTCACCGTGGGTTCTGCAAGCGTGGCGTAAAACCCAGGCACGTCTTGCCACGACATGCTTGGGATCGAGGTGACCTCATGACGCTGGCGACCTAAAAGCCGTTTCGCCTTAGCCACCGCCTGGAGGTCGACGTCAAGGCCGAGTGCCGCCGCATGATCAAGCACGAGTTTCAATCGGTCTGCGGCTTTCCTCGCTGTCGAAGCTTTGGAGTGCCAGATCGGTTCAAGTGTCTGTCGGATATCCTGCTGGTTGATTTCGACGACTGGCAGTTGACCAAGATATGGCAGGACGTGCAGCTCCAACGGGCTGAACCAGCGACCAGCCACGCCGTCGCCTCGCAAACTCGCCTTTCGGCTTTCAAACGCATCTTGAGCGACGTCCTTCAGCAGATGATCGCCCTGCGATGCCTGCCTCCTCATCTGGTCGCGATACTTGATCGGGTCGATGCCCTTGGCCACTAAGGTTCGAAAGTCGGCCGCGAGTTCTCTTGCGTCCTTAAGGGAAATCGCTGTCAAACCGCCGAGGCCCATCTCTCTGCGCCTGCCATTGAGCATGTAACGATAGACCCACTGTCCACCGCCATCTGCGCGCTTGATCAGTCGCAAACCATGGCCATCTTCGTGTTTTCCTGGGGGTGCGTTTCGTACGAACATCGAACTCAGCTTGTACATCTCACCCCCCAAATTATCCCCCACATTGTACGGGATGTAGTGGGACTTGACAAGACGTCCTGGGGCTCAAAATTTCCGTAAGATACTATAAATAAACAAAAATGAAACCTACTGGGACATCTTGAAACAGCACTGTTCGCTTCTCAACCGCACCACTTTACCTCCTGCCTTCAGGCCACGATGTAGGCAATGTCGACGGACGGCAGTCTGACCGCACTGACGCGACGGCGGTAACAGCCGCTGTTCCGGTGCCATCGGTCGGGGGAAAGGGGCCGCCGCTCAGCCCGCGTTCGTCCGTTCGATATAGGCGCGCAGTTCCTCTGCCTCGTGCCTTGCATCGCGCAGGCCGTCCATCGCTGCGCGAAGTTCGGCCTGTGCCTGATGCAACTGGTTCGCCAGTTCGGCCTCGCGCGTCTCGAGGTAGCTGATCGCCTCGTCGCGCGTTTCCTCGGCATCGTGCAGGTCGCGGGCCATCTTCTCCAGTTCGCCCATTTCGGCCTGCGTGACACGGGTCAGCCGGTGCAGGAGCCAGCAGGCAAACCAGCCGAGCATGAAAGCCACGAAAAGAATGATGGCCGTCGCGATGATGAATTCGGTTCTGTTCATACCTGCCATTTGCAGCGCGCGGACGGGTTGGTCAAGCCTCGCGCGGGTTACTCCTTGGGCCGGGGTTTCGGACGCACCGTATCCGACCCCGGGCTGTTCACCGTGACGGACGCCGTATCGCCATCCGTGCCCGTCGCGTCACCACCATCGGTGGCGTTCCCGATCAGGCGGACCTCGATACGCCGGTTCTCCTCACGCCCCTCTTCGGTGCCGTTATCGGCAATGGGAACGGTCTCGCCATAACCGACGGCGGTCAGATTCCCGGTCAGGACCCGCCGCGACATGAGGGCGGCAATCACCGCCTCGGCCCGCTTCTGGCTCAGGTCAAGGTTCATTTCCTCGCGCCCTTGGCTGTCGGTATGACCGCCGATCTCCATCTCGAAGTCGGAACAATCCTTCATCCGCTCGGCAATCTTGTCGAGCGTGTCGGCCGCATCGCGGGTGATCTGCGCCGCACCCGGTTCGAAATTGATCTTCTGCGCTGTAAGCAGCCGGTTGATATCGGCCACGCACTCCTCCGCCGTCGGCAGACCAAGAAGCGGGTCGAGTGCCGCGTCATAGCGGATATTCAGGTCATATTGCTGCCCTTCGCCGAGCTTGTCCGAAAGGATGCGCGCCACGCTGTCGCTGGCCGTCGTCGACCCGGTGACGCCTTCGATGCGGATAAACCCTGCCTCCACGACAACCTGACCGCTCGACAGTTCGCCAAGCGCCTCAAGCGCGGTCAGAACCCGCATCGGCCAGCCAAGCGGCAGGTCGGGATCGAGCCGTGTGGCCGCGTGGACCGCGACCGAGCCGAAGCGCGCACGGGCAAAGTTCTCCACGGCCTCGCGGGACAGATCGTCAGTCAGTCGGCCGCGCAGTTCGACCTTGCCGTCGGTTCCAAGCAGGGCGGTAAATTCCTTGGGGCCGGTATCGCTGTCGACGCCCTGCGATGGCGGAGTCAGAACAGCATGGAGCGAAAACACCTCGGGCAGGTTCGATTCCAGTTCGCCCACGACCTTGTCGAAGGCTGCCTGGCTGATCCCCTCGGCCGCGATCAGGGAAATATCGGCATCGGAATAGGTGATCGAGCCGGAGCCGAGTTCGCTGAGTGCCGCCAATCCCATGGTAACGGCGCCCGCCCAATCCGGCGTTGGCACGCCAAGGCCGATGGTGCAGGCGGTCTTGCCGGTCGCCCCCGCCTTTACGGCGGCTTCAATGATACGATCCCGCGCCCGTTCGTTGTCGGCCGAGCAGGCGTCAAAGCGCGCGCCGTCTTCGTCGATCAGGAAACGCAGGGTAAATGGCGTGATGACCGGGCGGGGGGCGGAGATATCGAGCACGAGCCGCAGTCCGCGCGGAGCCCTGCGGCGCAGATCGTTTTCCAGCCGCGCCTTTTCCGCCGGGCTGTCGCTGATCGCGGTGACCGAGACCCGCTCGGCAGAGATCGACACCTTGGCGCGCGAGAGGTTGCTCAGCGCTTCAATACCGAAGTCGACCGCGTCCTGCCAGCCCGCGGGGATCGGGTGATCAGCGGATTCGAGCATATCCGTCACGGTCCCGGGACCGGTAAGCTCCGTCAGCTCTGTCACGATGGCCTCTTGTCCCGGCCCGTCTGGCACGAGACCGATAAGCGATATGCCGTCGCCGTTCCGCAGAATCTCGATCGTGAAATCGGGCGCTTTCAACTGGGCGGCATCGGCCACATCCATCCGGTCGATCAGCCGGTCGGCATCGACGACGGTCCCCGCGACGGACAGCGCGCGAAAGCGCGCTGCCTCGGTCGGTGCCGTCCCTGAAAGGCGCACCCGAAGCCCGTCGGCATCGACATGCGCCCAGCCGTGACCGGCGGTCAATAGCGCCGCATCGACGGCTTCTGCCGAACGCTGTTCGATAATCGTGGCGGTCCAGGTGGCCGTGCCCACACTGAGAAAGCCAGCAAACGCGGCGGCAACAATACCGATCGTTCGCGGGGTGAATCCCTTGGGCAATGACATACGTTCAGGCAGTGGCACTTGGGGCGGACTTTCGCCGGTTGTTCACGTGGCCCTCTCCTTAAGCGTCCCGGCGCGCAGGATCAATCAGAGCATCGCGCTGACGGCGATAAACAGCGCAGCGATCAGACCGGTGTCACGGTTCCTGCGGAAGAGCGTCATGCAGAGTGCCGGGTCATCGATGTCGAGCTTTCCTATTTGCCATAGAAGATGCCATCCCATCGCCCAAGGGGCGGCAAGTGCCAATCCGAGCTTGAGAGGACCGGCGACCGGCAGGAGCGCAGTGAGAATGGCAGCGCTCATCAGCGTGACGGTCAGGATCAGGAAAAGGCCTAGCCATTTGCCGGTTGCAGCGCCGAAGAGGCGGGCCGTGGATTTGACACCGATCAGCACGTCATCCTCCTTGTCCTGATGGGCATAGATCGTGTCGTAGAAGAGCGTCCAGGCAATGCCCGCGGCATAGAGCAGGACCGGGGCGAGCGTGACGGTGCCGGCATGGGCGGCGTAGGCGAGGATTGCGCCCCAGTTGAAGGCAAGGCCAAGAAAGACCTGCGGCCACCAGGTAAAGCGCTTGGCAAAGGGGTAGATCGCCACGAGACCCAGCGAGGAGACGCCGAGCAGGATCGTCAGCCAGCTGTAGGAAAAGAGGATCAATGCGGCGGCAGCCATCTGGGCAACCATCCAGGCCAATGCCTGTTTCACCGTGACTTGTCCCGACGGTATCGGCCGCGAGCGGGTGCGGGCAACGGCGGCATCGAAATCACGGTCGGTGATGTCATTCCAGGTGCAGCCCGCCCCCCGCATCAGCCAGGCCCCCGCCGCGCAGCCGAGGATGATCCAGATATCCCACAGCCGCCAGCCATCCACTGCCGCCGCGAGTGCGACCCCCCAGAGACAGGGAATCAGCAGGAGCCACGTTCCGATCGGCCGGTCGGCGCGCGACAGGCGTAGATAGGGGCGGGTCGGTTCCGGCGCCCAGCGGTCGACCCAGTTGCCCCTGACCGCGTCGGCGACGGTGCCGGCGGGCTCTGGCGTTTCGTCGGGCGCACTCATAAGGTCGACCTCATGGCAATGGCGAAGATCAGGCTCTGTGTAGACCAGCCGCTCGGGGCGGGGCAATCGGTTCCACTGACCGAGGCGCAGGCGCACTACCTTTTCGGCGTGATGCGGGAAGGCGTGGGCACGCAGGTTCTGCTGTTCAACGGTCGGGACGGCGAATGGCTGGCCGAGGTGACAGAGGCGGGAAAGCGCAAGGGGGCGCTGACTTGTCTTGAAATGACCCGGACGCAATCCGCGCCGCCCGACCTCTGGCTTCTCTTCGCCCCGGTGAAGAAGGCGCGTACCGATTTCATCGTTGAAAAAGCAGTAGAACTGGGCGTTTCGCGCCTGCAACCGGTCCTGACCGACTACACCAATTCCGAACGCTTCCGCCGCGACAAGGCGGAGGCGCATGTCCGCGAAGCAGCTGAACAATGCGGGGCGCTTATCCTCGCGGAAGTCGAGGATGCGGTCCCTCTTGATCGGCTCCTGGCCGCTTGGGATCCGGCCCGGCGCATCCTCTGGGCCGACGAAGCCGGGGCGGGACGCAATTCGGCGCCTGCGGCGCTTCTCGCGGATGCGGGGCCCGGACCATGGGCCGTGCTGATCGGTCCGGAGGGTGGATTCTCGGACGCCGAGCGCGACCGTCTTCGCACGTTTGATTTCGTCCACCCTGTCGCCCTCGGCCCCCGCATCCTCCGGGCGGAGACGGCGGCACTCGCGGCCCTCACGCTCTGGCAAGCCCATCGTGGGGACTGGCGGTGAGTCTGTTGCGGCCGGAGGTCGCCGCGCATCTGCATCGCTGGCGTGAGGTGATCGCGGCGGTTTTGCTAGGGGCGTCGGGGCTTTGGCTGGCCTCGCTCGGTGGCTGGCTCCTGCAGGGGATCGGCCTGATCCTGGTGGCGGTGGCGCTTGGCTGGGCTGTGATCGCCTGGCGGCGGTTGCGGTTTCTGCGGGGCGTTGCAGCACCCGGGGTGGTCGAGGTCGATGAGGGGCAGGTTGGCTATTGGGGGCCGAATTTCGGCGGCTTCATCGCGCTCGCCGATCTGGCCGAGTTGCGGCTGGCCGAGGTGGGCGGCACTCGGCACTGGCGGATGCGGACCCATGGCGGCGAGGTGCTGATGGTCCCGGTCGACGCGGCGGGTGCCGACAGGCTCTACGACGCGTTCGCAACCCTGCCGGGTATCGATATGGCCGCACTGACCGCGGCGCTCGACCGCGGTGTCGGAACGCTGCCGTTGTGGAAACGGGCCGATCCATCACTGCCGCGTCGGTAAGCGATCACAACATGTCATGTTTTCGCACAGACAATCCGCGCCGGGCGGGGTTGACTTGGGGCAAGCGGCGTTTCACGTAATTGCGTCCCTGTCAGCCACAAGATCGAGGCCCCCATGTCCATACCCCAATCCGGCGGAGGCCCGGTCGAACGCTTCGAACAGCTTGCCGAATATCTTGAAGCCGGTTGCAAGCCGGTGGACGACTGGCGCATCGGCACCGAGCATGAAAAGTTCGGCTATTGCAAGGACACGCTGAAGCCCTTGCCCTATGACGGGCCGCGTTCGATCAAGGCGATGCTGGAAGGCATCCGCGACCGCTTCGGCTGGGACCCGATCGAGGAGCAGGGCAATATCATCGGGCTTGTGAAGGACGGCGCGAATATCAGCCTTGAGCCGGGCGGGCAGTTCGAACTCTCCGGCGCGCCGCTGGAGACGATCCACCAGACCTGCGACGAGGTGAACGAACATCTGCGCGAGGTGCAGAGTGTGGCCGACGATATCGGCGCGCGGTTCATCGGGCTCGGCGCCGCACCGGAATGGACCCATGACCAGATGCCGATGATGCCCAAAGGGCGCTACCGGCTGATGACGGATTACATGGGCCGGGTCGGCACCCACGGCACGCAGATGATGTACCGGACCTGCACCGTGCAGGTGAATCTCGACTTCGGGTCAGAGGCGGACATGGTGCAGAAGCTGCGGGTCGCCCTGTCGCTGCAACCCGTGGCCACCGCGCTTTTCGCCAATTCGCCGTTCTTCGAGGGCAAGCCCAACGGTCACAAGTCCTGGCGCAGCCGCATCTGGCGCGACCTTGATCCGGCGCGCACCGGGATGCTGCCCTTCGTCTTTGAAGAGGGCATGGGCTTTCAGCGCTATGTCGATTACGCGCTCGATGTGCCGATGTATTTCGTCTACCGCGACGGCAAGTATATCGACGCTTTGGGCCAGTCCTTCCGCGATTTCCTGAAGGGCGAACTGCCCGCGCTGCCGGGCGAGAAGCCGACGCTGTCCGACTGGGCCGATCACCTGACGACGATCTTTCCCGAGGCACGGATCAAGAAATTCATCGAGATGCGCGGCGCCGATGGCGGCCCATGGCGCAGGCTCTGCGCGCTGCCCGCCTTCTGGGTCGGGCTGATGTACGATCAGTCGGCGCTCGACGCTGCCTGGGATCTGGCAAAGGGCTGGGATCACGAGACGCGTGAAGCGCTGCGCGTCGCCGCCTCGGTCGACGGGCTGCAGGCCGAGACGCATGGCATCAAGATGCACGACCTTGCCCGCGAGGTCGTGGCCATCGCCGAACAGGGCCTGAAGTCCCGCGCCCGTCCCGGCGTCGGCGGCATGGTCCCGGACGAAACCCATTTCCTCAACGCGCTGCAGGAAAGCATCGAATCGGGTCGGGTGCCCGCCGATGAGCTTCTGGAGAAATATCACGGTGAATGGGGCGGCGATCTTTCCCGCATCTACGCCGAATATAGCTACTGACGCGGCACCCGCGGGATAGTGGAGGGGCCGTAACGCTCTTCGGCCAGTGGATCGGGGCCATAGTCATTCCGCCCCTCGTCACCCTGCGTGGCCAGCCACCAGATCAGGATGATCCAGCCAATCAGCGGGATAAGCCAGATCAGGAGCCACCAGCCCGACCGGCCGGTGTCGTGCAGCCGCCGCACGGCGACGGCGATGGACGGCAAGAGCACCAAAAGCGAGTAGACACCCGAAAGGAACTGCACCGGCGGGCCATCCATCATGCCGTGACCGAAGCCGAACAGTAGTCCGTCGATCAGGTTCAACACCGCATTGGCAATGAAGTTGAACAGCGCGAACCACCAGAATTCCGCGCGTCGGGCCCGGCCCGAGAACGTCGTGTATTTGGAAAAGCAGGTACGGACTGCCGTCATCATCTGCATGGGTGCCTCCGGGGCTATCAGGATCCAGATTCTCCTGCCCGCCTGCGGATGTAAAGACCTCAGCGGGGCAACGGCTGTAGACCGGTGACGAAGGCGCGGACCTTTGCCTCCGCCATCTCGCAGGGTTTCAGCCGGTCTCCGATGGCGAGGCGGTACAGGTTCAGGCTGATATAGTCCGGCCCGCCCAGTTCGCAGGCGACCAGCTTCAGGCTCTTGCCGCCTGCGAACGTCGTCTTTTCGATCCGGTACCGCCGCCCGTCATACCTGCCTTCGCTGTAACCCTCCGGAATGCGGTCGAGCGCCCGGCGAAACGGGTCGGTCACGACTTGCCGCCGATCCTCGGTTCGGTTCCGGCCTTGAGCCGTTCGATATTCGGCACATGCCGCCAGAAGACCAGCGTAGCGAGGATGACGATCAGATAGACCATGTCGCCATGGCCCAGAAGTCCCGCCCAGATCGCCGCGAGCGCGGCCGAGACCAAAGCGGCGAGCGAGGAAATGCGCTTCACCACCGCTGTCACCAGCCAGGTCGCGCAGGCGGCAAGGCCGACCGTGAAGGCCAGCCCCAAGAGGATGCCGAGGAAGGTCGCGACCCCCTTGCCGCCCTTGAATTTCAGCCAGACCGGAAAGATATGGCCCAGAAAGGCCGCCAGCCCCGCAAGTTGCGCCGCATCCTCGCCCGCCATCGCGCGAGCCACGAGAACCGCGACGGCCCCCTTGCCGCCATCAAGGACAAGGGTCGCGAAGGCAGCCGCCTTGTTGCCGGTCCTGAGGACGTTCGTGGCGCCGATATTGCCGGACCCGATCTTGCGCAGGTCGCCAAGCCCCATCAGCTTGGTGACCAGAACGCCGAAGGGAATGGAGCCCAGGAGATAGGCGAGCGCGGCCGCAAGGATCAGGACCGTCGCCCCGCTTGTCAGATCCGGCATTCTACGCCTCCGCCCCGAAGACCTGATTGCCCGCCACCCAGGTCGCCAGCACCTTACCCTCCATCCGCTGACCGTCAAACGGGGTGTTCTTGGACTTCGAGTGCAGTTTGAACCGGTCGAGCACGAAGGGCGCGTCCGGGTCGAACAGCACCAGATCGGCGGGCGCGCCCTCGGCCAGACGCCCCTGCGGCAGGCCAAGTCGCTTGGCCGGATTGAGCGCCATGGCGCGGAAAAGCTGCGGCAGGGAAAGCTGACCCGCATGGTATAACCGCATTGCGGCGGGCAGGAAGGTTTCCAAGGCCACAGCGCCGGAAGCCGCATCCTCGAAGGGCAGGCGTTTGCTTTCCTCGTCCTGCGGCGTGTGCATGGAAGAGATGATGTCGATCAGGCCCGAGGCCACTGCCTCCACCACCGCCAGCCGGTCATCCTCGGACCGCAGGGGCGGCTTGACCTTGAAGAAAGTGCGGTAGTCGCCGACGTCGAATTCGTTCAAGGTCAGATGGTGGATCGAGGTGCCCGCCGTCACGTCGAAGCCGTTGTTTTTGGCGCGTTCCAAGGGTGGCAGGGCGCGGGCGGTGGTGATCTGGTCGAAGTGGTATTTCACCCCGGTCATCTCCACCATCCCCATGTCGCGGTCGAAGCCGATGCGTTCGGCCATCGGCGACACGCCGGGCAGACCGCGGAGCGAGGCGAACTTGCCGGAGGTCGTGGCGGCACCGTTCGACAGGCCCGGTTCCTGCGGATGGCCCATCACCAGCGCACCCAACGACTTGGCGTAGGTCAGGGCGCGGGAGAGGACCTTGGTGTTCGTAACCACATGATCGCAATCGGTAAAAGCGATGGCGCCCGCGTCGAGCAGGAACCCGATCTCGGTCATCTCCCGCCCCTCGCGGCCCTTTGTCAGCGCCGCCATATGGCGGATGCGGACCGGGCTCGCCTCCGCCGCGCGGCGGGTGACGAATTCGAGCGTTTCGGGTGTGTCGATGGCCGGGTTCGTGTCGGGCCGGGCGATGATCGTGGTCACGCCGCCCGCCGCCGCCGCCAGACCGGCGGAGCGGAAACTCTCCTTATGCCGCTCGCCCGGCTCACCGATCTTGACGCCCAGATCGACGATGCCGGGGGCGAGGCATTTGCCACCGGCATTCCGTCGGCGAAGTGTCGGACTTTTGTCGGGCACACCGTCGGGTGTGTCGAAGATGCGGGCGATGACGCCATCCTCAATCAGCAGAGCGCCGAGCGTGTCGGTTCCGGCCTCGGGGTCTATCAGGCGGGCGTTGGTGAGGAGGGTGGTCATCCGAGCATCACTCCCGCTTCTCGGTCGAACTTTCGGACTATCGGGTGAAACACCCTGTAAAAGTCGATCGCATTCTTGACGAGCCACTCGTGCTGGCTAGACCAATCGGCACGATCCATAGGATCAGTATCGAATCTGGAAATGCATATGCGGGCGTCTGTTTTTCCTTCCAGTTTTTGCCAGTCGAGTTCAGAGCCGAGGTCGGCTTCAATCTGTTCACGATGATGCTCGAGAAGAGAAAAGTAGCCTTTTGCGGAATCGCCAGACAGATAGATTTCGACGCGAATCCATTTGTGCCGCGTGCTTTGCGCGAGATTGAGAGATACGCCTGTCTTGCCAATACCGTGCGATATCCAAGATCCCGGCTGTGGAGACACAGGATTGAAAGGTGGCGACATCAGCTCAAGCTTGGCACGAAAAGCGTTCCAATAGTCTAGCTGGCAGATTTGGGTTTCGGTGAGTTTGCGGTTACTAGACGACTTCTTCTCTTGCGCTTTGGTGAAGCGCACCCAATTGTTCGGTTTCGCAACTATGTTGAACCTTGGTGCCGGCGGACTGTCCGCAATGCGCCATAGCTCGATTTCGACGCCGAAAGCCTCAAAGTTGTCGTTGGATACGGAATTGATTAGGTCGAGCGCAGCTTCGTGTTCCTCCCGAATCCGCTCGGCGATCCAGACCAAGACGTACGCTTGATTTCCTGCGGCATAAGTCAGCAGCTTTCCAAGGTGGTCGTGGTCCGTAACTCCAAACTGGTTTTCGATAACGACCGTTCGCCCTTGTGGGCCTGTTTCTCTGCAAACAATGTCCGCTCTAAAGCTGCCGAAGCTTTTTTCTGTTCGAATTACCTCCAATCCTTCTGGCCCAAGGCCTAGCGCCTCAGAGAGAAGAGAAAGATGCTTTTCGTCTGCAAGCCAAGGCGTGAAAGCTTGCGCCTCGCCAGCCCAAACCGAAGTAATGTCAGCTACTCGCTCCAACTTCCCGAGTTTGCTCACACCATCACCCCCACCGCCTGCCGTCCGCGCTCGGCGCGCAGGTTCCGGGCCAGAAGGTCCATGCAGGCCATGCGTACGGCGACGCCCATCTCGACCTGATCCTGAATGACGCTGCGGTTGATGTCGTCGGCCAGTTCCCCGTCGATCTCTACCCCCCGGTTCATGGGCCCCGGATGCATGACGATGGCGTCCTCTTTCGCGTGGGCGAGCTTCTCGGCATCGAGCCCGTAGCGGTGGTAATATTCCCGCTCGGACGGGATGAAGCCGCCGTCCATGCGTTCCTTCTGCAAGCGCAGCATCATCACCACATCGGCGCCGTCCAGCCCCGCGCGCATATCCTCATAGACCTCGCAGCCGAGGTCGGCGACACCCGAGGGCATCAGCGTCGGCGGGCCGATCAGGCGGATGCGGTTTTCCATCTTGCCGAGCAGGATCAGGTTCGACCGGGCCACGCGGCTATGGGCGATGTCGCCGCAGATCGCCACCGTCAGGCGCTGGATGCGGCCCTTGGCGCGGCGGATGGTCAAAGCGTCGAGCAGCGCCTGCGTCGGGTGTTCGTGCCGTCCGTCGCCTGCATTCAGGACCGCGCAGTTGACCTTCTGGGCCAGAAGATCGACGGCTCCGCTCGCCGAGTGGCGCACCACCAGAAGGTCGGGATGCATCGCGTTCAGCGTCAGCGCGGTGTCGATCAGCGTCTCGCCCTTCTTCACCGAGGAATGCTGCATCGCCATGTTCATGACGTCCGCGCCGAGCCGCTTGCCCGCCAGTTCGAAGCTCGCCTGCGTCCGCGTCGAGGCCTCGAAGAACATGTTGATCTGGGTCATGCCCTCCAGCGCGTCGGAATGTTTCACCGTGCGCTGGTTCAGTTCGACATATTTCTCGGCGAGGTCGAGGACGGTGCGAATCTCCTCCGGGGCCAGATGTTCGATCCCCAGCAGGTGACGCGCGCGGAATGTCATGGTCTCTCCGGTCCCGTTTCAGGGGCTTATGGCAAAAGGACGCGGGCGGGGCAACGGTGAATGCGGGCGCTTGCGACGGAACCCCCGGGGGCCTAGCTTGGCCGCCATGGAGTCGATGGCCCGAGATATGGACTACCACGCCGCGCGGGCGGCGCTGGAATGGCAGATGGAGCTGGGGGCGGACGAGCCCATCGGCGATCTGCCCGTCAACCGCTATGAGGTTGCGGCCGAGGTGCCGAAACCGGCGGCGGTGGTCGAGCCCGTGGCGGCGGCCGAGGCCGATCCGGTGGAGGTGGCGCGGCAGGCGGCGGCAGCGGCGACAGGTCTGGAAAGTCTGGCCGAGATCCAGTCGGCCTACGAGCATTGCGAGATCAGGAAGGGCGCACGCAATTTCGTCTTTGCCGATGGTAACCCGGAAGCCCGCGTGATGATCCTTGGCGAAGCGCCGGGGCGGGACGAGGACCGCGAGGGTCGGCCTTTCGTCGGCCGGGCGGGGCAGCTTCTGGACCGGATGTTCTCGGCAATCGGCCTGGCGCGGACGGCGCATCACGCCGACGAGGCGCTATACATCACCAATGTCATGCCCTGGCGTCCGCCGCAGAACCGCGACCCGGAGCCGGATGAGATCGCGATGATGCTGCCCTTCGTCACCCGCCATGTGGAGTTCGTGAACCCCGATATCCTCGTCCTGATGGGCAATACCCCCTGCGCCGCAGCACTCGGCAAGCGTGGTATCCTGCGGCTTAGGGGCCACTGGACCGAGGCCTTCGGACGGCCCGCGATGCCGATGACCCATCCGGCCTATCTGTTGCGCAACCCGGCGGCCAAGCGGGAGGCATGGGCGGATCTTCTGGAAATCAAGGCGCGGCTGAAGGGAATGCCATGATCGTCGATCCGCTTGTGCTTGCCGCCTTCGTCCCCGCCGCTCTGGCGCTGAACCTGACGCCGGGGGCCGACATGATGTTCTGTTTCGCGCAAGGCCTGCGCGGCGGGCCGCGTGCGGCGGTTGCGGCGAGTGCCGGGATCAGCGCGGGGTCGATGGTCAATGTCACGCTGGCGGGGGTCGGGCTTGGCGCGCTCGTCGCCTCCATGCCGGGGCTGTTCGATGCGATCCGCTGGCTTGGCGTGGGCTATCTTCTTTACCTCGCCTGGCGGACCTTGCGGATGCCGGTGATACGGGGCGAGGCCCCGGCAGTGCGTCCCTCGCGCGCGTTCCGCGATGGCTTTCTGGTCAATGTCAGCAATCCCAAGGTGATCCTCTTCATCCTGGCCTTCATCCCGCAATTCGTGGACCCGGGCCGCGGCGCGGTGCTGGCGCAGTTCCTGATCTTCGGATCGGTGATCGGGCTTGGCGGGCTGATCATCAACGCGGCCGTCGGCTGGGGTGCGGGGGGTATGGGCCGGGTTTTGGCCCGCAATGTCCGGATCGAGCGGGGATTGCGCTGGGCGTCGGCCTCCATCTTCGGCCTGATGGCCGCGAAACTTGCATGGGACAGCAGAGCATGAGCCGCATCGACGAATCCAAGGCCTTCATCCCGGTCCGCATCGCGATCCTGACCGTGTCGGATACGCGGTCGATGGCGGAGGACCGGTCGGGCGATACGCTGGTCGCGCGGATCGCCGAGGCAGGGCACGCGCTGGCCGCGCGCGACGTCGTTCGGGATGAGCGGGCGGAGATCGCGGCGAAGCTGCGTGCGTGGTGCGCCGATCCGGGGATTGACGTTGTCATATCGACGGGCGGCACGGGGCTGACGGGCCGCGACGTGACGGTCGAAGCGCATCGCGATGTCTATGAAAAGGAGATCGAGGCCTTCGCCACGGTCTTTACCATCGTTTCCATGCAGAAGATCGGCACCAGCGCGGTGCAGTCGCGCGCGACGGGGGGCGTGGCGAATGGCACCTACCTTTTCGCGCTGCCCGGCAGCCCCGGCGCCTGCAAGGATGCCTGGGACGAGATTCTGAAATGGCAGCTCGATTACCGCCACCGCCCCTGCAATTTCGTGGAAATTATGCCGCGTCTGGACGAACATTTGCGGCGGAAGTAACAGCTTCGCGCGTTTTATCCTTTGCTCTTGGAGGTTTTGCCCCCGGGGTCTAGGATTTGGACGGGACCAAAGTAACGGTATCGCATGCGTTTTTTAACTCGCAGCCTTCTGGGGCTGTTCCTCACGGCGATCACGATCGCGCTTCTGGCGGTGGCCGGGGCCACGCTGAAATCTGCGATCGATATCCGCAATGCGGATGAGGGTGCCACGCGCCCCGCCGAGGAACGTGTTTTTACCGTCCGCGTGACCACCCTGCAGCCCGGCCATATCGCGCCGGTGATGACTGCCTTTGGCGAGGTCAGGACCACCCGCAGGCTGGAACTGAGGGCCAATGCGGCGGGGCCCATCGTCGAACTGGCGCCGGGCTTTGCCGACGGGACGGCGGTGACGGCGGGGCAGGTGCTGGTCCGGATCGACGCGGCAGATGCCGAGAATGCGCTGGGCCTGGCCCGCGCCGGGTTGCGCGAGGCTGAGGCCGAGGTGCGCGATTCGGATCGCGCACTGGATCTGGCGCGCGACGATCTGGCCGCCGCCGAGGAACAGGCGCGGCTGAGGGCGCAGGCCCTGGAGCGGCAGAAGGACATTGCCGGACGTGGTCTGGGCATCGCCGCCGATCTGGAGGGGGCGGAACTCGCGATGTCGAATGCGACGCAGGCGGTTCTTTCGCGCCGTCAGGCGCTGGCCGCGGCAGAGGCGCGGGTGGACAAGGCCGCGACCTCGCTGGAAAAGCAGGGCCTTGCTCTGGCGGAGGCCGAAAGACGGCTGGCGGAAACCGAGTTGCGGGCGGGATTTTCCGGTGTTCTGTCCGGCGTGACCGCGGTTGCGGGCGGACTTGTCGCCAAGAACGAGAAGCTGGGAGAGCTGATTGATCCGGACGCGCTTGAGGTCGCTTTCCGGGTCTCCACCGCGCAGTTCACGCGGCTGATCGACGGGCAGGGCGACCTGCTGCCGCTGCCAGTGACCGCGTCGCTCGATGTCTTTGGGACGAATCTGGAGGCGACGGGACGGCTGGCCCGGGTCGACGCGGCTGTGGGCGAGGGCGCGAGCGGGCGGCTGGTATTCGCCACGCTCGACACGGCTCGGGGCTTCCGGCCCGGCGATTTCGTAACGCTGAGTGTCGTGGAGGCGCCTCTCGATGGGGTGGCGCTTATTCCGGCGCGCGCCGTCGGCGCCGATGGCACGATCCTGGTGATCGGGGCGGATGTCCGTCTGGAGGCGGTGGAGGCCGATGTGCTGCGTCGACAAGGCGACGATGTGCTGATCCGGGTCGGTGCGCTGGCGGGACGTGAGATCGTGGTGGAACGCTCCGCCCTGCTGGGTGCTGGGATCAAGGTGCGGCCGGTCAGAAACGACAGCGCCTCGGCCGGACAGGCGACGAAGGCCGCGATGGTTGATCTGACGCCCGAACGCCGTGCAGCGCTGATCAGCTTCGTCGAGGACAGCAACGCGATGCCCGAAGACGCCAAGGCCCGGGTCATCGCCAAGCTTCAGGCCGGCCGCGTGCCGGTTGAGGTCGTCGAACGCATAGAAGCCCGGATGGGGGGCTAGGCCATGGCGGCCCGGCGCGATCGTCTGGCGGCGGCATCGGGGCTTCTGTCCTATTTCGCCCGCCACGCCACGGCGGCGAATCTTGTGCTTGTCCTCTTCCTTGCAGCGGGATTGTTCGCACTGCCGAACATGCGGGCGCAGTACTTCCCCGATGTCGTGGTCCAGGAGGTCAGCATCTCCGTCGCATGGGACGGGGCAGGGGCCGAGGATGTGGACCGTGCCATCATCCAGCTTCTTGAACCTGGGCTGATGGCGGTCGAAGGGGTGGAAAAGACCAAATCGACCGCCCGCGAAGGCAGCGCAAGCATCGTTCTGGAGTTTGAACCAGGCTGGGATCTCGGCCGCGCGGTGGATGAGGTCGAGGCGGCTGTCGCCGCGGTCCGGGATCTGCCCGAAGACGCCGAGAGGCCCGAGGTTCGGCGCAGCGCCTGGCGCGACCGGGTGACCGACATCATTATCACGGGCCCCGTTGCGCCGGGTCAACTGGTCCGTTTCGCCGACGAGTTCCTCGCGCGACTCTTTCAGGCGGGTGTGACGCGCGCCTCCATCGAAGGGCTGGCCTCGCCCGAGATCGTCGTCGAAGTGTCGATGGTGGATCTGATGCGCCATCGGCTGACCCTGTCCGAAATCGCTTCCCGCGTCGCGGCGGAGGCGGATGCCGATCCGGCGGGGGAAGTGGGCGACGGCACCGCGCGCCTGCGCACGGGCAGCGAGAAACGGACGCCGGAAGAACTGGCGGGCATCGTCCTGCGGACGGGCGCCGACGGTGCGGTCGTGACGCTCGGCGACGTGGCCCGCATCCGGGCCGAGGGCGGTAGCGACATTCATGCCTATTATGTCGGCGACAATCCCGCCATCGCCTTGCGCGCCGACCGCTCGGCCGATGGCGACGCCATCGCCATCCAGCGCCAGGTCGAGGACGTGGCCGAAGAGATGCGGCCGACCCTGCCCGAAGGCGTATCGCTCGATCTGATCCGTGTGCGCTCGGACGATATCTCCGCGCGTCTGGACATTCTGCTCGACAACGGCCTGCTGGGCCTCGCGCTGGTCGTCAGCCTGCTCTTCCTGTTCCTGAACGCCCGGACCGCACTCTGGGTCGCTGCCGGTATCCCGGTCTCCATGTTCGCGGCGATTGCGCTGATGTATGCATTCGGGCTGACGCTGAACATGATATCGCTCTTCGCGCTGATCCTGACGCTGGGCATCGTCGTCGATGATGCCATCGTGGTGGGGGAACACACGGATTTCCGGGTCAGGCGGCTGGGCGAGGCGCCGTTCGAGGCGGCCGAACGGGCTGTGCAGCGGATGGCGGCGCCGATCTTTTCCTCCACCATCACGACGATCATCGCCTTTCTCGGTCTCATGGCGATCTCGGGACGGTTCGGCGACCTGATCAAGGACATCCCCTTTACTGTCAGTGTCGTTCTCGCGGCCTCGCTGATGGAGTGCTTCCTGATCCTGCCCAACCACATGGCATATGCACTCTCCAAGGCCGGCCGCGGCCACTGGTACGACGCGCCGAGCCGGTTCATGAACCGGGGGCTTGGATGGGTCCGCGACAGGATCGTGCGCCCCTTCACCCGCTGGGTCATGGTCGCGCGCTATCCGGTTCTGGCCGCCGTACTGGCGCTGCTGTCCTATCAGGCGGGGCTGTTCCTGAAGGGCGATGTCACATGGCGCTTCTTCAATTCGCCCGAACGCCCCTCGATCACCGGCAATTTCGCCATGCTCGACGGGGCGCGCCGCGAAGACAGCGTCGAGGTGATGAGGGGGCTGCAACAGGCGGTCGAAACGGTCGCGCAGACATATCGCGACGAATATGGCGGGGAGCCCTTATCCTACGTCATCGCCGAGATCGGCGCAAACTCGTGGCCGCGTCTTGCCAGTGCCGACAACAAGGATGCCGATCTTCTGGGGTCGATCTCCATCGAGCTCATTGATCCCGATATGCGTCCCTGGTCGGCCTTCGAATTCATCTCCGATCTGCAGGAAGCCGCCCCAACCCATCCGTTCCTGGAGGAGCTGTCGTTCCGAAGCTGGCGGCACGGGCCGGGGGGGGCTGCGCTCGATGTCGAACTGACGGGCGCGAGTGCCGAGGTGCTGAAGGCGGCCGCCGAAAAGCTGAAGCGTGATCTGGCGCCTTTCCCCGAAGTGTCGGGGCTGGAGGACAGCCTGCCTTACGACAAGGATGAACTGATCCTCGAGCTGACGCCGCAGGGCCAGAACCTGGGCTTCACCGTGGAGGCCTTGGGACGCGAATTGCGCGACCGGCTGACCGGGATCGAGGCCGCGACCTTCCCATCAGGCACGCGGACGACGAAAATCCGGGTGGAGCTTCCAAAGGGCGAACTGACCGCTGATTTCCTGGACCGGATGCTCCTGCCCACCGCCTCGGGCGCCTATGTGGCGCTGGCCGATATCGTAACGGTGACCACGCGCACCGGCTTTTCCACGATCCGCCGCGAAAACGGACAGCGCGTGCTTTCTGTCACCGGCGAGCTGTCGGAGGACGATCCCGATCGTGCCACCGCGATCCTGACCGCGCTCGACACCTCCATCCTGCCCGACCTCGCCGCCGATTTCGGCGTCGGCTATCACCTTGCAGGCCTCAGCGAGCAGGAGGACGAGTTCCTGAGCGACGCGCTGGTCGGACTGACGGCTGCGCTGGTGGGCATATATGTGGTACTCGCATGGATATTCTCAAGCTGGACACGGCCCATCGTGGTGATGTCGGTCATTCCCTTCGGCCTGATCGGGGCGATCCATGGCCATGCGGCATGGGATGTGCCGATGTCGATGTTCTCGGTCGTGGGTCTTATCGGGATGTCGGGGATCATCATCAACGATGCGATCGTCCTGATCAGCACGGTCGACGATTATGCCGAAAGTCGGCCGATGCCGTCGGCCATCGTCGACGCCGTGGCAGACAGGCTGCGTCCGGTGATGCTGACCACGGCGACGACGGTGCTGGGCCTCGCGCCACTTCTGTACGAGACCTCGAGGCAGGCGCAGTTCCTGAAGCCGACGGTGATCACGCTATGCTACGGGCTCGCCTTCGGCATGGTACTGGTTCTGGTGATCGTTCCGGCGCTTCTGGCGGTGCAGAGCGATGTCGGCGCCTTCCTGCGGTCGATGCGCCGGGCGGTGGGTGCGCGGGCGCTGAAGCTGCTGATCCTGGCCGATATCGCGGCCATGGCCCTTGCCTTCGCGGCTTTGCTGGGGCCGGCGCTGCTGTCAGGCGGGGCACTCTGGGCACCATTCCTGTACTTCGCCGGGGCCGCGCTGGCGATCACGCTGGTTGCGGGTCTGGTGGGCGCGGGTCTGCTGCGACGGCGTGGTGATCAGCCGGTGCAGCCCTGAACCTCAACCACCCGGCCCGACCCGCCGAAGATCGTGACACGGATTGCGGACCGGTTGAGCGCGAAGGGCTGCGCCGCAGGGGGCACCATGTCGGCGGTCGCGGTCAGCGCACCGCCCTGCCGGTTCGTATCAGCGGCGGACACCCAGACCGAGCGGTCGGTCAGTTCCATCACCGCGAACTCCTCGGGGCCGACGGCCGGAATCGCCACGCTCGCCGTCACGCGCAGCCCGTCGCGAATGGCTTCCGCTACGCACCGGGCCTGGGCCTTTATGGATTCAGGGCGTTCGGCCAGTGCCCGTTCGATCACCGGGTCAGGCGTGGTGGAGCCGTCGAATGCCGCACCGATGGAAATCGACATCGGCACGCAGATCTCTTCGCAGACGCCAAGCTCGACCTCCGCGGTGGCCGCCATCGGGCGGGCGGGGTCGGCGGCAGTGAATTCCATCGGCAGGACCAGCGCATCCCGGTAACCGATGACGCGCAGGCCATTGATGTCGAACACCTGCGGTTTTGGCCAGTGGAAGGTGACACCGGCGATATTCTCTGACCCGGTCCAGTCGAAGCTGGGCGGGATGCCGCCTTCGCCCGGCGCACGCCAATAGGTCTTCCAGCCGGGCGCCAGCGTCAGATGCAGCGCGGCCATCTGGGTGCCGCCGGGCAAACGCCAGCCTTCGCGCAACTCCGCGCGCAGGATATCGTCGGGCAGCGACTGCGCAGCGGCAGTGCCGGCAGCGAGAATCGCACAGGCGGAAAGCGCGGTGGATAGGGCGGTTTTGATCATCATGGTCCCGAAACTAGGCGGCGCATCGCCGAATGGAAGTCACAACCGCGCAACTCACGAAGAGTTTTGCCCGAACTCGCCCTTGTAACCCGCCGCCCGAGGCGCGATCTTGGCATCAAGGAGGTGCCGGGATGAACCTGAGCGGCAAGCTTCTGATCGCCATGCCTGGCATGGGCGACCCGCGCTTTGAACACAGCGTCGTCTTTCTCTGTGCCCATTCGGATGACGGGGCGATGGGTCTGATCGTCAACAAGCCGGCGAGCGACCTTTCGTTCGACGACCTGCAGGAACAACTCGGCATCAAGCGATCGGACAGGTCGCAGCAGATACGGGTGCATTTCGGCGGCCCTGTTGAACACGCGCGCGGCTTCGTCCTGCATTCGGCCGATTACGGCGGCGAGGGGGCCACGCTGCATGTCGACAACCGGTTCGGCATGACCGCGACGGTCGATATCCTGCAAGCCATTGCCGCCGGTGAAGGCCCCTCATCGTCGCTCCTGGCACTTGGCTATGCCGGTTGGGGTCCGGGGCAGCTGGAGGAGGAGATCCTGCGCAACGGTTGGCTGACCTGCGACGCTGCGCCCGATCTGGTCTTTTCCGACAGGAATGACAGCAAGTGGAGCGACGCGCTGAAGACGATCGGCGTCGATCCGATCAGCCTGTCCTCGACTGCCGGGCGGGCGTGACCTCGGCGACTTGGCCAACAGGGGAGCTTGTGCATGCCGACCGTCACGGTGCCGTGGTGGCCTCCAAGGCAGTAGGGCCCAAGCTGGTCGACGCGATCGAGAGGCTGTTCGCGACGGAGAAGATCGTGCTCGACGGCGCCCGGGCGCCGGGCTTCGATCCTGCATCGTCGGAGGCGGCCTGCACGATCATCGAAAAGGCGCGGAGCCGACCGGCAGACAGCGCGCTGTCAGGGCTCGGTCGCATCTATCCCGAACCCTGACATCGCCGTCTCAACACGTAACGCAGCACTCACTACGCAATGACATCATCGGCGGCCCTCGTGTTGGGGATAGGGGCGAGCCGGTCCCGTGCCGCGTCTTCGGCCGGGATTGGATGATGTCAGGTCAACATGGTCGCGGCGGCGTATCGCCAACCGCGCGGTCGTGGCCCGCCAGACGGACATGCGTGCGCTGCACGATAGCGACAAAGCCCGCATCGCTTTTCGCATCAAGCTCCGATTTGCCTTTTCCCCCACGCCCCTTCGCGCGGCTCTTCTGCGGGGCCTGGTTGCTGGCCCCGTTCGCAGCGACCAGAACCTCGGGTCCGACGAGTGTCGCGATGGTCTGGTTTATCTGTTCCACGATATGCGCATATTCGATCCGGCAGATCGCCCCGTTCAGATAGGCCTCACTGCCGCGATCAAAGCGGTCGCGCAAAAGCTCGATCGGCCGCTCCGCTTTCCCCGCCGCGCCGTCCTTGCCGGTTGCGCCGAAGGCACCGATCAGCGACCTCACGCGGTCGGACTGCACGTCAACCGCCATGGCTCGTAACCTGTCAACTCGTTCCTGAACATCTGTGCTGTCGAATGTGTTGCGCTGAGTCATATCAGGCTGCCCCTTCTCCAGAGTTCAGTTATGCGTCTCGTTGCTTGCGGATCGTCCCGGTCGCGGCAATGGGTCCGAACAGATCGTGAAATGTCCATGATCCCAGTTCCCCGTGTCATGGGTGCCACGACCGGCTCCGGCCACATCGCGGCACCCTCAAGCAAGCAATGCAAAGGCCCACCCAGACACACCACCATCACGCGGCCTTTGACACGGTCTTGCTAACGAATGCGCGTCACCGGATGATGATCGGATTGTTAACAAAATGTTAATACGCCCAACGGAACCGGGTTCAGGCGGCGAGTTCCTGAACCAGTGTCCGCGGGAAGGGCACCATCCGGGATGCGGTTTCGTCCCATAACCGCAACTTCAGGCATCGGCAGGCCTCCCACAGCCCGATCCGGGCGTGATTCAGCTCTTCGGTCAGGGCCTGATGGCAGTGCTTCAGATGGTAACAGGGGATTTTCGCGTTGAGGTGATGCAGGTCGTGATAGCCGACATTCAGCAGTACGAAATCGACGACGGGTCCAAGGTCCATCCGGCTCGACCCGGTCAACGCGGCCTGATGTGCGTTCCGCGCATAAGGCGCGGACCAGTATGTGGTCTCG
>JAUIDM010000028.1 GCA_030428915.1 Alphaproteobacteria bacterium
ATGCTTCTCGGCAATCTCGCCGGGCTGCCGTTCAACATGATCCTCTTCTCGGCGCTGGCGCTCTTGACCACGGGCGGCGCGGCCGTGGTGTTTGGCGAGGAGATCATCAACCCGACCGAGATCGTCGAACGCACCGATAGCGTGCTTCTTGGCGTGATCGCGGCCGTTACCTTCTTTGCCGCCACCGTTGGCATCAACCTTGTGGCGAACTTCATTCCCGCGGTGAACGGCATCGCCAACCTGAATCCCGAAAAGATCAGCTTCCGCACCGCCGGCCTTATCACCTCGGGCTTCGCGCTGGTGATCGGCGGGTTCTGGAACAGCTTCATCAGCCAGTTCGGAATCAGCGGTTTCGTCAACACTTTGGGCGCGACGCTTGCGCCGATCTTCGGGATCATGATCGTCGACTACTACTGGCACCGGAACCAGCAGTTGAACGAAGATGACCTCTACAACATGGATGGCGGCGTCTATCACTACGACAACGGCTGGAACCAGACCGCCGTCAAGGCCTTCGTCGCGGCGGCCATCTTCTCGGTCGCGACGGTCTGGGTTCCGTGGTTCGCGTTCCTCTCCGGCTACAACTGGGTGATCGGCGCGATCCTCGGCGGCCTCGTGTACCACGCGCTTGCCAAGGGCAACGTCAAGGTCTGATCGTCCAGGAACGTCGCGGCCGGTGGAGTTTACCGCTCCACCGGCCGTAGTTTTTAAGGGGACTTTCGGGCCCGGCCGGCGCAAGCCCGCTCTGCCACCCGTTCCGCATCACGTGGCCTTGAACCCGGCGAGGGGCGGGCGGGCCTGCCGACACGTCACGCCTCAATTAGAAAAGCCCCGGCGGGACCGGGGCTTTTCTTGTCTTCCGTCAGGCTTTGATCAGACCCATCGACTCCAGCTTCAGGATCACCTGATGCGCGCAGTTGTCGACGTCGACATTCTCGGTCTCGACGCGCAGTTCGGGGTTCTGCGGTTCCTCATAGGGGTCCGAAATCCCCGTGAACTCCTTGATCTTGCCTTCGCGGGCCAGCTTGTAGAGCCCCTTGCGGTCGCGGCGTTCGCATTCCTCGACCGAGGTCGCGACGTGGACTTCGATGAATGCGCCGAAGGCTTCGATCATTTCGCGGACCGCGCGGCGGGTGGCCGTGTAGGGCGCGATCGGGGCGCAGATGGCGATGCCGCCGTTCTTGGTGATCTCGGACGCGACATAGCCGATGCGCTTGATGTTGATGTCGCGGTGTTCCTTCGAGAAGCCCAGTTCCGAGGACAGGTGTTTCCGCACCACATCGCCGTCGAGAAGCGTCGTCGGGCGGCCGCCCATCTCCATCAGCTTGACCATGAGCGCGTTGGCGATGGTGGATTTGCCCGATCCGGAAAGCCCGGTGAAGAAGACGGTGAAGCCCTGCTTGGAGCGCGGGGGCGAGGTGCGGCGGAGTTCGGTGACGACCTCGGGGAAGGAGAACCATTCGGGGATCTCCAGCCCTTCACGCAGGCGGCGGCGCAGTTCCGTGCCCGAGATGTCGAGGATCGTGACCTTGTCGCGGTCGGCGATCTCGTCTGCCGGCTCATATTGTGCGCGTTCCTGCACATAGACCATCTGTTTGAAATCGACCATTTCGAGGCCGATTTCCGCCTGATGCTCGCGGAACAGTTCCTGCGCGTCATAGGGGCCGTAGAAATCCTGACCGGCGGAGTTTTTGCCGGGGCCGGCATGGTCGCGGCCGACGATCATATGTGTGCAGCCGTGGTTGCGGCGGATGATGCCGTGCCAGACCGCCTCGCGCGGGCCGGCCATGCGCATGGCGAGGTTCAGAAGGCTCATCGTGGTGGTCGAGGCCGGGTATTTGTCCAGCACCGCCTCGTAGCAGCGCACGCGGGTGAAGTGATCGACATCGCCCGGCTTGGTCATGCCGACGACCGGGTGGATCAGAAGGTTCGCCTGTGCCTCGCGCGCGGCGCGGAAGGTCAGTTCCTGGTGCGCGCGATGCAGCGGGTTGCGGGTCTGGAAGGCCACGATCTTGCGCCAGCCGAGCTTGCGGAAATAGGCGCGCAACTCGTTCGGCGTATCGCGGCGGGCCTTGAAGTCGTAATGCACAGGCTGCTGGATGCCGGTGATCGGGCCGCCGAGATAGATCTTGCCGGCGGTGTTGTGCAGGTAGTTGACCGCTGGGTGGGCGATATCGTCGGCGCCGTAGACCTTTTCGGCCTCGCGCGCCTTGTTCGGTTCCCATTTGTCAGTGACCGAGAGGATCGCAAGGACGACACCCTCGGCGTCGCGCAAAGCGATGTCCTGGCCCGGCTCGATCCCTTCGGCGAATTTCTCGGAGACGTCGAGATTGATCGGCATCGGCCAGAGCGAGCCGTCCGAGAGGCGCATGTTCTCGACCACGCCGTTGTAGTCAGCCTCGGTCAGAAAGCCCTTGAGCGGGTAAAAGCCGCCATTCATCAGAAGTTCCAGATCGCAGATCTGGCGCGGCGTCAGGTCCCACGAGGGCAGGGCGCCGGCCTCGTGCTTCAGCTTCTGGGCGCTGTCGTAGGAGACGTAGAGTTCCGGGATCGGGGCAAGATTGGATTGCATCAATGGGGTCCTTTTCTTGAGATGGAGAAGACCGCTCTCCGTGCCGGTCAGTTCGGCATGAAGCGCGTCGTATTCGGCGAGTTTGCGGGCAAGGAACCGATCGGTCAGGCGGGCCTTGGCGGCCGCGCCTTTCGTGGTCAGTTCATAGGTGAAGCGCTGGCGGCGGTCAGGGCCGTTGCGGTTGGCGACACGGATGTAACCCGCCTCGGTCGCGGCGCGCAGATGGGTGTTCAGTGTGCCGAGGCTGACCCCAATCGCGTCCGCCGTCGCGCGCTGTGACGCGTCGGGCCGCTGGTCAAGCTGACGCAGCAGGCGGAAGAGCTGATCGTCTTCCGAGTGGGATGTGGCCACCTGTGGCACCGATGTCGACTCATATTGTGTTCAGCGCTGAACGAATCTCACAGGAGGCGCCAAAAGGAAAGGAAATACCGTCGATTGGCGTGGTTGGGGCGATGAGTGACCCGCATGCAACAAGATTGTTTCGGAATTCTGGCTATTGGAACCGGGAACGCCCCGTAGAAAGAGGCGCTCTTCCGGCTTCACACCCGGATAACGACAAGATGCGCGGGTGCAGGAAACGCAACCCGCCCATCCCCGCTGATGTAGTGTGCGAAGGCCGGCGCGGAGGCGGTCTTCAGCGCCGCAAGCTCGTCCGGCGATACCATGTCCGAAAGCGTCCAGCCGCCGATCTCGGTATCGATCCAACCGTCGAGCGAGCCATGCCGCGCGGTGCCGGTCAGGATGCGGTGTTCGGCAATCTCCAGCCCGGCGCGCGCCAGTTCCGCGGTGATATCGGCCAGGTTCCCCAGCACAAAAGGTGCGCTCAGGGCATCGGCTGCTTCTGGCCCCACTACATCCCGCACGAGCGGGACCAGCCGGTCATATCCCGGCGTCCGGTCGAGCGCCTCCCATGTCATGAGCGCGATGCGCCCGCCGGGTCGCGTTACCCTGGCCATTTCGCGCAAGGAACGGGTGCGGTCGGCAAGGAACATCAGCGCGAACTGGCAGAGGGTCACGTCGAACTGGCCGTCATCGAAGGGCAGGGCCTCCGCCGCGCCTTCGACCCAGTCCACACGATCCGTCTTGGCGCGCGCCACGGCAAGCATACCGGGATTGATGTCGATACCCGTCACCGACCCCGCCTCGCGGTCCAGCGCTGCAAGTGCCGCAATGCCGGTGCCGCAGGCGACATCCAGCACCGTCTCGCCCGCCTCGATCCCGGCCGCCTCGGCCAGCATCGGGGCGAACTGGCCAAAGAGCGCGGGCACGAAATCGCGGTCATAGATCTCGGCGGCGGTCATGCTGACCTGGCCCGCCTCTGCATTCGTCCTCGTCGTCATGGGATCCTCCATTCTGTCACCCGAAAGGGTCGCAGACCGGTTTTCCTGCCGATAGTCCTGATTCTGTAGTAAACTGGATTGGTGCCACTCTCGATCCTGCCAGACGAAAGGAGCATCCATGCGCAGCTACGGCCAGTTCTGCCCCGTCGCCAAGGCCGCCGAAATCTTCTGCCAACGCTGGACTGCGCTCATCCTGCGCAACATCACTTGGGGCGCGCATCGCTTTTCGGAAATCCAGCGCGGCGTGCCGATGATGTCGCCAACGCTGCTGTCGCAACGGCTGAAGGAGTTGGAAAAGGAAGGCATCGTCGAACGCCATGTCGATGGCCGCGCGGTCAGCTACCACCTGACGCTCGCGGGACGCGAATTCACCCCGCTGATCGAGGTGATGGGGGCCTGGGGCCAGCGCTGGGCGCGGCGCGAACTGGAAGAGGGCGAGGTCGATATGGACCTACTGCTTTGGGGGATCGAGCGCGCGGCGCGCGCCGACGCCTTCGACGGTCGCGCGGTCATCCGAATCGAGTTTACCGACCAGCCCGCCCACAAGGCACTCTGGTGGTTCCTGTGCGATGACGGGCACTGCCAGCTTTGCATCGACGATCCGGGCGGCGAGACCGATCTTTACCTTTCGGCGACGGTGGCCGACCTTATCCGTGTCTATCGCGGCGACGTGCCTCTGCGCCGGGCCCTGTCTGACGGGCTTCTGGAAGCGATAGGCGACTATCAGTCGCTGGAGGCTTTGCCGGCCTGGCTGAATCTAGGCCCCCTCGCAGCGATCCGGCCCGTCGCCCGCGCCGTTGCCTGAACGACCGGGCAGTTGCCACACGGGCTGTCGCCCGCTACGCTGATTCACGGCCAACAGCGCGATTGGAGGGCTGCAAATGCGATCGATCCATAAGCGGCATCTGACCTATGGCCCTGTGCAAGCCCTGCATGACTGACGTGCAGGGCGGATCGACATAAGGTTTTCAGACCCCGATCTGCCCGGATGGGTGGCCTTTTCCGATGCGGAAGGCTGCTCGATACTATCGCCGCGATGAGCCAATGAACGGCATCCGGCCCCGGCAAAGAAACCCCTCATGACGATCCTGACCCTGAAAGACGTTGGTGTAACCCTTGGCGCACCGCTGTTCTCAAACCTTTCCCTGACGCTGAACCAAGGCGACCGCCTCGGCCTTGTCGCCGCGAACGGACGCGGCAAATCCACGCTTCTGCGCATCATTGCAGGGGAAGCGGAGCCGACGGCGGGTGATGTGACACGCGCGCGCGGCCTCTGCATCGGCCATCTGGCGCAGGATATCCCTGAGAAGCTGCTCTCATCCCCATTCCACGCGGCGGTTGTGGATGCTCTGCCACCGGATCAGGCCGAAAACGAAAGCTGGCGCGTGGATATCGTGCTCGACGATCTCGCGGTGCCCATCGATCTGCGCGACCGGCCGCTTGCCGCTCTGTCCGGCGGCTGGCGCCGCATGGCGATGCTGGCGCGGGTCTGGGTGACGGAACCGGACTGCCTGCTGCTGGATGAGCCGACAAACCACCTCGATCTGGAGCGTATCGCCGGGTTGGAGGCGTTCCTCACCGGCCTGCCACGCAACTTCCCCCTGATTGTCGCGAGCCACGACCGCGCCTTTCTGGACCGGGTCACCAACCGTACCCTGTTCCTGCGCCCCGAGGCCTCCCGCGACTTCGCGCTGTCCTACAGTGCGGCCCGGGCGGCATTGGACGAGGCCGACGCCGCCGATGCCCGCCGCTTTGGCAACGAGATGCAGAAGGCCGGGGGTCTGCGCCGTCAGGCAGCGAAGCTGAAGAATATCGGCATCAATTCCGGTTCGGACCTGTTGAACACCAAGACCAAGCAACTGAGCGAACGGGCGGAACGGATCGAGGCCGCCGCCCGGCCCGCGCATCGCGAAGGATCGGCGGGCGATATCCGGCTGGATGCGGCGCGCAGCCATGCAAGGGCGCTGGTGACGCTGGAAGATGCTGCGGTGACCGCGCCAGACGGGCGGCTCCTGTACCGCACCGGGGCGAAATGGATTGTGCCCGGCGACCGGGTCGTGCTGCTGGGTGCGAATGGCGCGGGCAAGAGCCAGGCGCTGGCGCTGATTTCGTCGGCGATTTCGGCGGGTGGCGTGGAGGGCGTGCGTATCTCTGCCTCGGTCGTGCCCGGCATCTGCGATCAGGGGCTGGAGGGGTTGAACGGGGCGGAGACGCCCTTTGATCTGATCGCCGGGAACTACGGCCAGTCTGACCAGACCGTGCGTGGGCTGCTGGCGGGCGCCGGGATCGTTATCGCGGCGCAGGACCGTCCGGCGAGCAAGCTTTCAGGCGGCCAGCGCGCGCGGCTAGCCATGCTGATCCTGCGGCTGATACGGCCAAACCTCTATCTCTTGGACGAGCCCACCAACCATCTCGACATAGAAGGGCAGGAGGCGCTGGAGCGCGAGTTGAAGGCCGAGGATGTCAGCGCGCTCATCGTCTCGCATGACCGCGCGTTCGTTCGCGCCACCGGTACCCGGTTCTGGCGAATCCACCGGGGGCGGCTGGACGAAGTGGATGACCCAGAGACGTTCTTTGCGGAGATGGAGGCAGGGACGTCCGGTTGAAACTACTCGGCCGGCTCGACCTCTTTTTCGGCCTCCTGCGTGGCCAGCCAGCGTTCGGCGTCAAGCGCGGCCATGCAGCCCATGCCGGCGCTCGTGACAGCCTGACGATAGACATGGTCGGTCAGGTCGCCTGCCGCAAAGACGCCGGGAATGGAGGTTTCGGTCGTGCCGGGTTTGACCTTCACATATTTGCCGTGATGCAGGTCGAGCTGATCGACGACCAGTTCCGAGGCGGGCGCATGGCCGATGGCGACGAAGAAGCCATCACAGGGCACGACCTTCGTTTCGCCGGTCTGGACGCGCTTGACCCGGACCCCCGTGACGCCCAGGGGCGCTTCGGTGCCCAGCACTTCCTCGACCGTGTGGAACCACAGCGTCTCGATCTTGGGGTTCTTGAAGAGGCGGTCCTGCAGGATCTTTTCGGCACGCAATTCGTCGCGCCGGTGGATCAGCGTGACCTTGGACGCGAAGTTGGTCAGGAACAGCGCCTCTTCCACAGCGGTATTGCCGCCACCGATCACGACCACTTCCTTGCCGCGATAGAAGAAGCCGTCGCAGGTGGCGCAGGCGGAGACGCCGAAGCCCTTGAATTTTTCCTCGCTCGGCAAACCCAGCCACTTTGCCTGTGCGCCGGTGGCGAGGATGACGGCATCGGCGGTGTAGGTGGTGCCGCTGTCGCCTTGGGCGGTGAAGGGGCGTTTGGAAAGGTCGAGGGCGGAGATATGGTCCGAGATCACCTCGGCCCCCATCGCCTTGGCGTGCGCTTCCATCCGCACCATCAGGTCAGGGCCCTGAACCTCGGTATCGCCGGGCCAGTTCTCCACCTCGGTTGTGATGGTCAGCTGGCCCCCGGGCTGGATGCCCTGAACCAGAAGCGGGTTCAGCATCGCGCGCGAGGCATAGACGGCGGCCGTATAGCCCGCAGGGCCGGAGCCGATGATCAGAACCTTCGTGTGCCGAGCCGCGCCCATCGTCATTCCTTTCCGAAACTGTCGCAGGCCATATAATCAGCAAAGCGCGGCGGGAAAACCCCCGGCTGCTGCCGGGCGTCGCGACATGGTCGGGGCGAGAAGGTCTTTCGAGGATTGTCGCCTGGACGCGTCGATGTTTCCCGGCCATGGACCACGTAGTTCGAGAAAATAATTGCGCGTAGGCGAAATATTATTGCGCATCCGGCGACCTGCAAGTAAGTTCCGCAAAATTTTCGAGGAGCATGACCGAGATGGGCGCCAATCGTCTTGACGAGATCGACCGCAAGATCCTGGCCGAGTTGCAGGATGACGGGCGCATGACCAATGTCGAACTGGCCCGCCGCGTCGGGATTTCCGCGCCGCCCTGCCTGCGCCGGGTCCGGACGCTGGAAGAGGCAGGCTACATCCGCGGCTATCACGCCGATGTCAATCCGCGCGAATTGGGATTCGAGGTTCAGGTCTTCGCGATGGTGGGTCTGCACAGCCAGGCCGAAGTCGATCTTTCGGCCTTTGAGCAGCGCTGCCGCGACTGGCCGCTTGTGCGTGAATGCCACATGCTGAACGGCGAGATCGATTTCATCCTGAAATGCGTTGCGCCCGACCTGTCATCTTTTCAGACCTTTCTGACCGAGGAACTGACATCGGCCCCGAATGTCGCGAGCGTCAAGACTTCGCTCGTGATCCGCTGCGCCAAGGACCGGCCCGGCGTTCCCTTCGATGTGCTGGAAGAGAGGCTTGGGCGCAGCGCCTGAGGACGAACTCCCCTGCGCTGCGCCCTCCCCCCGGAGGTAGCCGGCCTTGCTTCGCCCTAGCCGGCCAGGGCCACCTCGACCTCGTGGGACGTCAGGCGCGGATGCGCTGTGACGCCGAAGTCTGAAAAGTTCTGCAGATGAGGGAACAGTGACAGAAGTCGCTGGGCCAGATCCGGGCCGAGCCGCTCCTGGAGTTGCGTGCCGGGGTGAACGCTTTCAACCTCAAGGCCCGCGATCCGTAGCGATCCATGCCGTTCCAGCATGACGTGATAGACCGTCACCGGTGTGACCGGCGCGACCTCGATGACGCTGACACCGTCGACAAAGCTTGCTGCCGGGCCATAGGCGGCATTGCCGTCGCGCTTGCAGCCAAGAGCACCGCGGATCAGCAGGCGCGCGGACGGGCCGAGGATCAGGTCAGGCATGGGGCGGCCCACGCCGAATGCGTCGCCAGTAACGCGGACAAGACGACGCGGCGCCATTCCCGGCATCGCGTTCGGCGGAAAGAGCGTCATCGAGCCAATCCAGGTGATGGTCTCCTCCCGCCCTTCGGCGGTATGGGCAACCATGCCTGGCACGAGATCCTCGATCGCGACCGGTCCTTCGGTCGTCGCGATGACGCTTCCGCGCGCCAGCGCGCAGAAAGCATTTTCGATTTCAGGAATCGCCGGAGCGAGGCGCGTTTCGCAAGCGACCTCACCCTGCGGATCGAGATAGGCAATCTCATAGCGGCGGTTCAACGGAACCGGCGTAGGGGCGGTATTGGCGTGGCCCGGAATACGGCCGGTCAGGGATCTGTTCTTCAGGGTGGAAACAGCAACGGAATCCGCCGAAGAAACGGCGTTGTACTGGTAATAGGACACGCGAATAACCTTTCGCTACAGTCTGTGCTGCGAGGCCCCCACCCAAATGCAGACGGACGATGAGCATCTTGGCCCGTTCAGCGGCTCCTGTCAAAAACGTCGACCCGAGGAAACGGCATCAAGGCCCAATCCTGCGGGTCACACCAGCTTTGTTGCAGGCGCAGCGACAAGAGGACAAATTTTAGTCAATTTCGATGTGACTCAGGCGGAGTACCCGACGAATCGGGCTCCCGAGGCAGAAAACCGCAAATGAGAACGTCGCGTCAGGTGCGCGGTCACGTGTCGGCAATGCAGCTGTACGGACCGGGGCAGGTTGGATGCCGAACGTGTTGTCCCGTGCCCGGCATCCGTCGTCGGAGTCCCGTTTGCGGTGGACGCGCGCTTCAAGCCGCGGCGCGATCCTGCTGATCCCGCCGCGTCCAGGGCAGCACGATCTCGGTCTGGCTGCTGACCTGCAGCACTCTTTTGATCCAGCGGCGTTGCGCTTTCATCGTATCTCTCCTTGCCTCGTCTTGTTTTGTCCCGAAACTCGTTACGGGGTGCCACTCAGCACATCTTTGTGTCGGTCAGTTTAAACCGCATTGCGGCAGGGATAGGGCAAGGACACGCAAATTGCACAAAATTGCGATAATTAGGTCGCACCGCTCCGAAGGCCGGGCGGGACCGGCGGATGGGGTCAGATCCGGATGGCCGACATCAGCCGGCCGTAATCGGCCTCGTGCCGGTGGACCGAACGCCGATAGGAAAAGAACAGATCGGGGTCGGAATAGGTACAATGGCGGGTCCATTCGGCCCGCGCGACGCCCGCAGTGCGCAGCCGGTGCAATCCGAAAGCCGGCAGGTCGAACATCGCCCGGTCGCCTTTTCCACCAGCAAAGAAACGCGAATAAGAGGGGTCTTCCATAAGGAATTCATCGACGAATTCTGGGCCGACCTCATAGGCTTTCTGGCTGATCGTCGGTCCAATGACCGCCACAGTGTCGCGGCGGCGCGCGCCCAGAGCAACCATGGCATCGAGCGTCGCCTCCAGAATGCCCGACAGGGCGCCCCGCCAGCCGGCATGGGCCGCGCCGATCACGCCTGCATTCTGATCGGCAAAGAGAACGGGCTGGCAATCGGCGGTAAGGATGGTGAGCGCCAGTCCCGGCTCTGCAGTCACCATCGCGTCCGCCCGCATCGGTGCCATCAGGGGGCCGGTCACGGTCACGACCTCGGCGGAATGGATCTGATGCACGCCGATCAGCGATCCTGCCGACACACCCAACGCACTGGCCACCCGTTCGCGGTTGATCGCCACGGCCTCTGTCTGGTCCGACGAGCCATGACCGCAATTCAGCCCTGTGAAGATGCCCGAGGACGCGCCGCCCTTGCGCGTGAAGAACCCGTGCCGGAAAGGGTTCAGTGCGTCGTGGGTAAGAATGTCCATCGTCATTGTCATCACGCAGGGTCCAGTCCGGGCGGCGGGGCGCTGCCGATGGGGTGGCAGGCGATGGCCTTGAACAACTGTCCCATTTCCTCGGGATGGGTCAAGCGCCGATGCGCGGCGATATGGCTTTCCAGCGCCGCGCCGCTGAGCTTCTTTGCCAGTACTTGCGCGCGGGCCGTGATGCCCAGCCGTTCGAGGAAGACACCCTGAGCCGTCATGCCCGTCGCCGCAGCGCCTTGCGCGATGAAGGCGTTCGCCAGCGCCTCGAAATCGACATGGGCTGTCAGATCGGCCAGCCCCGGTTCGGCAAACGGATCGACCGGTTCGTGGTCCTTCAATGCCTGGAACGTATCGCCAAGCGAGTGCCAGCCGCCGTAATCGACGATCAGCGCCACACCGCCATGCTGCACAATGCGTGCGGCGATCTCACCCGCAATGGCGGGGAGGGCCGGGCAGTGTTCAACAATATCGCCGGGTCGTGTATCCGCCATCCGGGGCGCCAAAAGGGCCGCCGGTGCGGGTGGCGCCAGACCCGGTGTCAGACGGCCATCGGCCAGCCCCACCTGCCGTTCCGCCCAACCGTCCTCCTGGCGTTCGAACTGACGGATCGGCAGCGCGTCAAAAAATTCGTTGGCGACAAGGTAGAGCGGCCCGTCGGGCAGGGTGGCGATGCTGTCGTGCCAAGACGGCGCTTGTCCTTTCAGCGTTTCCGCCTGCTTCGTGCGCAAGGTGGCCGAGGCTTCAACCAGATGCAGTTCGGCCGCCAAGGCCATGCCGGGCACCGTGCGGATGGTGCGCAGGATATCGGCCATCAGCGTGCCGCGCCCGGGGCCGATCTCGGCAAGGATGAAGCGGTCGGGCGACCCTTGATCCAGCCAGCATTGGGCGAGGCAAAGGCCCAGCATCTCGCCGAACATCTGGCTGATCTCCGGCGCGGTGGTGAAATCGCCCTGAGCCCCAAAGGGGTCGCGCGTCGCATAGTAGCCGTGATCGGGATTGAGAAGGCATTCGGCTGTGTAGTCGGAAAGACTCAACGGTCCCTCGGCGGCGATCCGTGCCGCAATGATCCGGGCGAGCGGCGTCAAGCCCTTGCCCTGCGCCACAGCCAAATCCCGGCAAGCACCATCGGCAGCGACAGAAGCTGGCCCATTGACAGGCCGTAGCCGCCGAGGTGGACGACGAAACCCATCGGGTTGTCCGGCGTGATGAACTGCGCATCCGCCTGCCGCACGAATTCGACGGCGAAACGCGACAGGCCGTAGCCGACAAGGAATGCTCCGGTGATCAGGCCAGGCCGTTTCAGCGCGCCGCGCCGGAAAAGGAGGAACAACACAAGGCCCAGAAGCAGCCCCTCAAGCCCGGCTTCGTAAAGCTGGCTTGGGTGGCGGGCGCATACCCCGGCGGAGATACCTGCGCAGGTCTGCGCTGCCTCGCCGGGAAAGACCACGCCCCACGGCAGATCCGTGGGCCGCCCCCAAAGCTCGGCATTCACGAAATTCGCGAGCCGCCCGAAGAAAAGACCGATCGGCGCCACCAGGGCCAGCGCATCGGCCAGTTGCAGGCGCGGCACACCGTAACGGCGGCAGAACCAGAACCCCGCGACGACGACGCCGAGGAAGCCGCCGTGAAAGGCCATGCCACCCTGCCAGATCTGGGGGATCTCGGCCGGATGGGCGAGGTAGTAGTCGAGGTTGTAGACAAACACATAGACCAGCCGCCCGCCAAGGATCACACCAAGGATGATCGCGGTAAGAAGATCGTCGATGCGTTCGGGCGCGGCCGGTGCGGTATCGCCCGGCCACAATCCGGGCCGCCGCATAAGCGCCAGCACGATGCGCCAGCCCGCAATGATGCCGACAAGATAGGCCAGCGCATACCAGCGCAGGGCCAGCGTTAAGCCGAAAAGCTCGATCGAGAAGATCTCGTTGGACAGATCGGGAAATGGCAGGGCGGCGTGCATGAAGGTCTCCTTGGCCCCCTCTGAACGCGGCGGCGCGGCGAAGTCAACCTTGAGCTTTCGGCTCCGGCCCCGCATATAGGCGGCAACTGGATTTGCGCCGGAAGGGGGTGCCCGATGAGCGGACCGAACAAGTTCCTCGACGACATGTCGAAACTTATGACAAATGCGATGGGCGTGGCGCAGGGCGCGCGCACCGAGGCCGAGACGGCGATGAAATCCTGGATGGACCGCTGGCTCGCGGACCGCGATTTCGTCACCCGTGAGGAATTCGACGCGGTCCGTGCCATGGCCCAGAAGGCGCGGGAAGAGAACGAGGCACTGAAGGCGCGGATCGACGCGCTGGAAAAGGGCAGCACGGGCTGACAAACCCACGCCCACGTCCCGACGAACCGGACGCGAGTTTGCGCCGTCTGCTTGTCTATCCACAAGATTTGGTAGGCGTTAACAAAAAATTGCTTTACAGGCCCTCTGTTCGCCTACACCATATCTGGTAAGGACGGCAGCAATGTCCGCCGTACCTTGAGCGGGCACCTAAGCCTTGCGGGCTGCCATCCACGCAAGGCTACAACCAGAGAGGCCGGGCATGTCACTATCCGAGGACTTCCTGAACACCGAAGACCTGCATCCGATCGACATCGTCGAGACGCTGGCCGAGCATCACGAATGGGATTTCGACCGGGTTACAGACGACCAGATCGCCATGGCGGTCGAAGGGCAATGGCGGACCTATTCCATCACGCTGGCTTGGTCGGGCTATGACGAGACCCTGCGGCTGATCTGCACCTTCGAGATGGACCCGCCGGAGGAAAGCATCCCGGCGCTCTACGAGGCGCTCAACCGCGCAAATGACATGGTCTGGTCGGGCGGCTTTACCTTCTGGCGGGAGCAGCGGCTCATGGTCTGGCGCTATGGCCTGGTTCTTTCCGGCGGTCAGATTGCAGGGCCCGAACAGATCGACAGGCTGATCGGTGCGGCGGTCACCTCGGCCGAACGATTCTATCCGGCATTCCAGCTCACCTGTTGGGGCGGTGAGAGTCCCGAGCGTGCCATGGATGTGGCAATGACCCAGGCTTACGGGCGCGCATAAGGGGCCAATCCGGCGGCGGGGATCGGGGCTTTCCCTCCGCCGCCGGATCGCTAATCTGCCTCCCGCGACACAGGAGGCGACTATGGATATGGATGAGGTACGCGACCGGGGGCTGGTGCTTCTGGGCTGTGGCAAGATGGGCTCGGCGATGCTGGCGGGCTGGCTGAAGGGCGGTCTGCCGTCCGGATCGGTCTGGGTGACGGACCCCCATCCCTCGGACTGGCTGAAGGCGCAGGGCGTCCATCTGAACGAGACCTTGCCGGAGGCCCCAGCCATCGTGCTGATCGCGGTCAAGCCGCAGATGATGACCGAGGCTTTGCCCGGCATCGCTTCTTTGGGTGGCGGGGCGACATTGTTCCTGTCGGTTGCGGCGGGCACGACCATCGCGACCTATGAGGCAGTCCTTGGCGCCGGAACGCCCATCGTCAGGGCCATGCCCAATACACCCGCTGCCATCGCGAAGGGAATTACCGCGATCACCGGCAATGCCCAGGCGACGGAGGTGCATCTGAAGCTGGCCGAGGCGCTTCTGTCGGCGGTCGGGCAGGTGGTTCGGCTTGAGGGCGAGCATCAGATGGATGCGGTGACGGCGGTCTCGGGCTCTGGTCCGGCCTACGTCTTCCACCTGATCGAGACGCTGGCAGCGGCGGGCACGGCGGAAGGTCTGCCCGCCCCGCTTGCGCTGCAACTTGCCAGGGCGACCGTGGCCGGGGCGGGCGCGCTGGCCGAGGCAGCCGAAGAGGGTCCGGGGCAATTGAGGGTGAATGTCACCTCTCCCGGCGGAACAACAGCGGCGGCACTCTCGGTGCTGATGGACGAGGCGCATGGCTTTCCAGCGTTGTTGAAAAAAGCCGTGCATGCAGCAACCGAACGGGGACGGGAACTCGGAAAATGACGATAAGCTTCGATGATTTCCTGAAGGTGGATGTCCGCGTGGGCCGCATCACCCGGGCCGAACCCTTCCCCGAGGCACGCAAGCCCGCAATAAAGCTTTGGGTGGATTTCGGGCCGGAGATCGGCGAACGGAAATCCTCTGCCCAGATCACCCGGCACTACCGGCCCGAGGAACTGGTGGGCAGGCAGGTTCTCGGCGTCGTCAACTTTCCGCCGCGCCAGATCGGCCCGGTCATGTCCGAGGTGCTTGTGCTCGGCGTGCCCGATGCTGAAGGCGAGGTCGTGCTTATCGGGCCGGGGCACGAGGTGCCGGAAGGCGGGCGGCTATTCTGATTTCGGCCTCGGCTTACCCGTCGCCGACCCGCCGGAGGCGTCTTCTTCGGGTCAGACCTGGCCTGACGCAGGTCTGTCGCCAATCTCTTCGCGCCAGTGCCGCCGGCAGAGCGAGACATAAGTCTCATTGCCGCCGATCTGAACCTGCGCCCCGTCCCGCAGGGCCTTTCCGTCCGCACCGCGCCGCACGACCATCGTTGCCTTCTTGCCGCAATGGCAGATCGTGCGCACCTCGCGCATCTCGTCGGCCAATGCCAGCAGCGCCGCCGAGCCGGGAAAGAGTTCGCCGCGGAAATCGACGCGAAGACCGTAGCACATGACGGGCACGCCAAGGTCATCGACCGCGCGGGCCAGCTGCCAGACCTGTTCCCTTGTCAGGAACTGCGCCTCATCCAGAAAGACACAGTCGACCTGCCCTGCTTCCAGCCGCGCCTCGATCGTCGCAAACAGATCGGTCGCCGCATCGTAGGTATCGGCCACCTCGCCAATGCCGATGCGGCTTGCGATGCGCCCCGCGCCCGCGCGGTCGTCAAGGCGCGCGGTCAGCAGGTAAGTTGCCATGCCACGCTCACGGTAATTGTGCGACGCCTGCAGCAGCAGGGTCGATTTACCTGCATTCATTGTCGAATAGTGAAAATAGAGCTTGGCCATGATGCCTCATAGCGCTGCCGTCTGCGGGCGCGCAAGGCAGTACCGGGGAAACCCACCCATGATTTCCCCGGACTGGCCGAACGCCCTTACGCCACGAATGCCTGAGGCCAGCTGTAGTGCCACAAGCATCGCACTCACTACCAAAAAAGGTTCGCCGCGCGACTGCCGGTTGCCCGGCTCTGGCCCTCCCACCCGCCAGAAACGCGGCGACCCCCACCAAAACCGACCTCGGGTCGCCGGAAACTCTTACCTGTCCCCAAACACGGGACGCTTTAGAAATGACAAATAGAGTCTGGGGGATTAATGGGAATGAAAGGGTTCAATTCCCCCGTAGCCGAAAGGCCGCGGACCGGGGCAGGAATAAGGGAGCATCGTCGTGTCGGGAACGGTCGGCAGCTACTTGAAGAAGCACAGCGAGGCGCTGGTGAAAGATGTCGGGATCGAGGCGGCGGCAGAGCTGTGCGGTAAATCGAAGGCCACGCTTGGCCGCTATTATTCGACCGATGCCGACCATGCCGACCGTTTCATGCCGGTCGACGTTGTGGCCTCGCTGGAAGGCGCGGCCCGGTTCCCACACGTCACTGCGGCCTTGGCCGATCTGCGCGGGATTACCCTGTCCTATGACGAAGACCGGCGAAACGCCCGGCCTGGAGGCATCAACTCTGATGTCGTCGCATTGTCGCAACGCTTTGCCATGCTGATGGGGGAATACAACCAGTCGATCGAGGACGGGAAGATCTCCATCAACGAAGCCAAGCGGCTTCTGGCAGAGACGCTGGCCATTCAGAAAGTGCTGATCGACATGAAGCTGAGCCTGGAGCAGGAGGCCGGCTGAACCGGCCCCCTCTTGATCAGGCTGCCTTGGTGCGTTTCGGCCTGCGCGAAGGACGGCGGGCCGGGCGTTTGGGCTGGCCTTCGGGGCGCTGTTTCTGCCCGTGGGCCGCGCCACGACCCTGACGTTGGCCCTGTTTGGCCTTGGCGTCGCGCGCAGCGGCATTGGCTTCCGCCCCCGAAGGTGCCGTGCCGCCAATCACCGGAATCGCGGCCTTCATCACCTTTTCGATGGCCTTCAGGTCGTTGAACTCCGCAGGCGCGCAGAAGGCTACGGCCCGGCCGGCTTTGCCGGCCCGCGCGGTGCGGCCGATGCGGTGAACGTAGTTGTCAGGCACGTTCGGCAGATCGTAATTATAGACGTGGCGCACATCCGGGATATCGATCCCGCGCGCGGCGACATCTGTTGCGACCAGCACCTTGATCTTGCCGTCCCGGAATGCCTGCAGGGTCCGTTCCCGCTGGCCCTGGCTCTTGTTGCCATGGATCGCGCCGACGTTGTGGCCCCAGTTTTCCAGCAATCTCATCAGCTTGTCGGAGCCGTGTTTGGTGCGGCCGAAAACCAGCGCCAGTTCACCGGGATGCTGGGCGAGGTAGTCGTCGAGAAGCTTGGCCTTGTCGCCCTGATTGACGAAATGCACGCCCTGCTCGATCTTCTCCGCCGCCTTGCCCGGGGGCGAGACCTGAACGCGGATCGGGTTGGTCAGGTAGCTTGCGGCAATCTCGTCCATCAGTTTGGGCATGGTCGCCGAGAAAAGCATGGTCTGGCGTTCCACCGGCAGAAGCTTCGCGATCTTGCGCAGCGCGTGGATGAAACCGATGTCCAGCATCTGGTCGGCCTCGTCCAGCACCAGATAGCGCACTTCGTTCAGTTTCACGGCCTTGCGGTCGAGAAGATCGATCAGACGACCCGGAGTTGCCACCAGAATATCGATGCCGGAGGCGAGCCTCTGGGCCTGGGCGTTGGGGCTCGCGCCGCCCACGACGCGGAAGCTGCGGACGGGGGTGCCTGCGGTGAATTTCTGAAGGTTATCAGTGATTTGCGTGGCCAGTTCCCGCGTCGGGGCAAGGATCAGGGCGCGGCAGGTCTTGGGGTTCGGCCGACGGCCGATTTCGAGGAGTTTCGTCACGATCGGCAGGCCGAAGGCGGCGGTCTTGCCGGTGCCGGTCTGGGCGAGGCCCATCACGTCGCGGCCATCAAGCGCGGCCGGGATCGCGCGGGTCTGAATCGGCGTCGGCTCCATCAGGCCGATCGCGGAGAGGTTGGCGACGACACGTTTGTCGATGCCGAGTTCTTCGAAGTAATTCAATGTCTTATCCTAGGGTTCGACCCCGTCGCGGGGCCGGCAAAGTCGGGTCGCGGCCCGTGCCCTTTCGGGCGCGGCGCGGGCATCAGCGGGGTGCGGTTCAACGCGAACCGCAGGACCCCTGGCGTGACATGGGAACCGGTATCCGGGCCTCTGCCCCCATTTCAGGGGAACGGCTGCTCACGCGGCAGCGGGCCTGTCGGACCTGCGCCACATGGGCCTTTTCGGGCCATAAGTCAAGCGTCGGCACCGCGTCGGCGTTCCGTCGGCAAAACGTATGGCACGGGCGCACGCGGTCTTCAGACTTTGGTGAGCCTGTCTGGAACTCTGCCAACGCCGCTTTTATGCTGCGCGGACGGAACGGGATGTGAGGGACGGATGAGAGTCTGGGCGAGCCTTCTGGCGCTGATCGTGCTTCTTTCGGCCTGCGGCCCCGGACCGGACATGGCAAGCCGCGATCAGGTCGCGGACCTGGCGGCGGGGATCCGGGCGCTGGGGCCGGAGGTCGATCCGGAAGAGGCCGCGCGCGCCGCCGAGATCGCCTATTCCTGGTCGGCGCATCTGGCCCGCGAATATGAGATCGTGGACCCGCCGCTCATCCACAATACCAAGGTCAATATGGGGCTGAAGTCGAGGGGCCTGTGCTGGCACTGGGCCGAGGATATGGAAAAGCGGCTTCGGCAGGAGAATTTCCGGACACTGGAGGTGCAGCGCGCCATCGCGACGCCGGAACTCTTTGGCATCGACCATTCGACCGCGTTGGTCAGCCTGCCCGGCGGGACGATCTATGACGGCATGGTGCTGGACCCCTGGCGGAATGGCGGGCGGCTTTTCTGGTCGCGGACGGTGGCGGACAAGCGCTACAACTGGCGCCCGCAGGCCGAGGTCCATGCCGAGAAACGGCGCGAAGCGGTCGCGCGGGGGGAGATTGCGGTCGGGGGGTGAGAGGCGCTGAAGCGCCCCGCTCGATGAGCGGCTGGCACGGCGTTCGGACAGCATGGGATATCCGCTCAGCGCCGTTTCATGATAAGCTTCCGATATTTCGCCCCTGTCGGGGCACATGTATTCGGAGACTGTCATGGATATTTCAGAAGCCGCTGACCTTATTACGCGCGCCTATCTGCGCAAACTCGACGCCCCCGGAACGATGCCCTTCGATCTGAACGGGGCGCAGGCCTATCTTCTGGCGGACAAGACGCTGGTCATTCCGGGCACCAATGAGGCGTCCGACTGGAAGGATTTCAACTTTGACGTCACCGATGGCGACAGCGGGCGCATCTGGCATGCGGGCTTCATGCGCCATGCCCGCACGATCTATGCCTTCGCCAAGGGAGGCGAGGCAAAACGGGTCGTCGGCCATTCGCTGGGCGCGGCCTCGGCCCAGATCATCGGCTGTTCGCTGGAAATCCCGGCCTTGTGCATCGCCTCGCCCCGGCCGCTGAGGGGCAAGACGGCGTTCCGGGGTGAAAAGCGCATCGTCAATCTCTGCCGCTTCGACGATGCGGTCTGCTACCTGCCCTTCGCCTTTCTCAAGTTCCGGCATCTGGGCAAGGTCCACTGGATCTCGCCGGGCGAGCCTCAGTCCGAGGGCAGCCACACGGTTGCGGACTACCTGCGGGCGCTGGAGCGGGACGTGGTGAAGCCGAAACTGCCGGAGACGGTGCTGGTGTGAGGTGGCCCCCCGGTGGCCGACACCCGCTAAAAATGATGCCCGCAGGCCGAGGTCCATGCGGAGAAAAGGCGGCAAATGGCGCTCCCGTGACATTTGTCCCTGAGTGCTCTCACTCATTCCAACGAAAGCGTCGCACCATCAAACCATGGGATTAACTCCTAAGAGTCGGGCGTGGCGCGGCCGGTAGAACCGGCAGACGTTGTATTTTATTAGCCAAAGAGACTGCTTTCGGACTTTACAAACAAGCAGTCGATAAATCTTCTCGGCTTAAATCCGAAAGACATTGTATCCAGCAACTCAAAACCCTCCTGCCGCATGAAGAGAATTATGTCACTAAACCGGTAGCCGTTCTCAAATCGCCGCTTAATAGACACTTCCGCGATAACAAAGTTCGTTTCACTGAGAATACCTTTTGCACCTTTAAGTACCTCTAACTCATACCCCTCAGTATCGATCTTAATTCCGAAAGGTCCCGATAAGTTAAGAGCAGACGCCAAATGATCCAACCGCTCAACACTTACTTCTCTCGTTTCTACTATCTCGGATGCCGTAAGTGATGCGCGCTCGTAGAAACTGCTTCTCCCTCCACCAGATTTTGGGATACTTAACGTGGCTTCCCCGGGTTGGCTCCCGGCAGCACAAACTTGTGTTACAAAATGATAATTATTAAATGCCTTAACTGTCTTGTCTATTGATTCCTGTCTTGGGTCCACCAAAACGATCGTACTGTTTTCGAAAGCTTGGTACAATCCCGGCGTGCCTCTATTGACGCCGACATCAATAACGGTCTTTGGCGAAAAGCCTAGGCTATGCAAATATTGTTTCGACATTTTTTCCGGGCTGACAATGTATCCGGACTTCAAAAGAAGTTTTTTGGCCAGCATTCTTCTCTGATTTCGGCGGTCGGCTTTTAATCGACGAAAAATTTCTTTAGCGCGTTCGATTTTCAGCATTTTCTGGATTCCAGTTTCTAAAAGTATGACCGATCCTGCCCCGCGTAGCGTATTTGAACTAAGTGCCTTTGGCAAAGAGTTTCCCTACTGGCGTACCGCTTGGGTAGACAAAAAACCAAACAATCCACTACGTCGTTTGTCAACATGGCCAACATTGTGAATCTGATAGAAAACAAGTTATCTACAAGGCGTTTGCGTGAAGCGTTGCCGCTTGCCTCGCATAGAATTTATTCGCCCGATCCGCCCCGGAGGACCGGACGCTGCCCTCCGTTGGGATTGAGGTTTGTGCGTTCGGGCTGGCGGCGAGGAGGAGGCCCCGGCTCGGTTCCGGGGCATGTTGCTCAACTCACCCCTGCAGCGTCCTCACCCCGATCCCCTCGCCGCGCGCCTTGATCGCCTGCACGGCGGCGACGCTGCCGGCGGCGGTGGTGTAGTAGGGGATCTTGTCGTAGAGCGCGACGGCGCGGATCGAACGGCTGTCCTCGATCGCCTGTTGCCCCTCGGTCGTGTTGAAGAGAAGGGCCACCTCGCCGTTCTTCAGCCGGTCGACGATGTGCAGCTTGCCCTCCTGCCTTCCCTCATAGACCTTGTTGACGGTCTCGGATGCGATCCCGTTCTCGGCCAGGAAGGCGGCGGTGCCGCGGGTGGCGATGATCTCGAAGCCCATGGCAACCAGATCGCGGGCCGCGGCGGCCATTTCGGGCGTCTTGTCCATGTCCTTGATCGAGATGAAGACGCGGCCGGTTTCGGGCAGGTTGGTGCCCGCGCCGAGCTGGGCCTTGAGGAAGGCGAGCGCGAAGGTGCGGTCCCAACCCATGACCTCGCCCGTCGAGCGCATTTCCGGCCCGAGGATCGTGTCGACGCCGGGGAAGCGGGCGAAGGGCATGACGGCCTCCTTCACGCTGAACCAGGGCATGATCGGGTCGGCGAGCGTCATCGGATCGGCGTAAGGCAGGTCGGTATCGGGGCCGACGCCTTCGGGGTAGGGCGCGCGGAGGGGGAAGTTCGCCATCGGCTCGCCCGCCATCAGGCGCGCGGCGATGGAGGCGATGGCGCTGTCGGTGGCCTTGGCGACGAAGGGCACGGTGCGGGAGGCGCGGGGGTTGACCTCCAGAACATAGATCGTGCCGTCCTTGATCGCGAACTGGACGTTCATCAGGCCCTTGACCTTGAGCGCGATGGCCATGGCTTCGGTCTGGCGCTTGAGTTCCGCGACGGTGTCGGCAGAGAGGGAATGCGGTGGCAGGCAGCAGGCGCTGTCGCCCGAATGCACGCCCGCCTCTTCGATATGTTCCATGATGCCCGCGACATGGACGGTTTCGCCGTCTGAGAGCGCGTCCACGTCCACTTCGATGGCGCCGGAGAGGTAGCTGTCCAAGAGGACGGGGTTCTTGCCCGAGACATCGACGGCATGGGTGATGTAGCGCTTGAGGTGGTCCATGTCGCGCACGATTTCCATCGCGCGGCCGCCGAGGACGTAGGAGGGGCGGATGACGAGCGGGAAGCCGACCTTTTCGGCGATG
>JAUIDM010000387.1 GCA_030428915.1 Alphaproteobacteria bacterium
CTTCGCCAACGGCGCCCAGATCATGTTCGACCAGTTCGTATCCTCGGGCGAAAGCAAATGGCTGCGCATGTCGGGCCTCGTCTGCCTGCTGCCGCACGGGTTCGAGGGCCAGGGGCCGGAACACTCGTCGGCCCGGCTCGAACGTTTCCTGCAGATGTGCGCTCAGGACAACTGGATCGTGGCGAACTGCTCGACACCCGCGAACTACTTCCACATCCTGCGCCGCCAGCTGCACCGGACCTTCCGCAAGCCGCTGATCCTGATGACCCCGAAATCGCTCCTGCGCCATCCGATGTGCATCTCGGATGCGGATGACTTCACCACCGGCTCCGCCTTCCACCGCGTTCTCTGGGACGACGCCGAAAAGGGGCATTCGGACCTGACGCTGAAGGCCGACGACAAGATCCGGCGCGTCGTCATGTGTTCGGGCAAGGTCTATTTCGACCTTCTGGCCGAACGCGACGCGCGCGGGCTCGACGACGTCTACCTGCTGCGGCTGGAACAGTTCTACCCGTTCCCGGCGCAATCGGTCGTCAAGGAGCTTGGCCGCTTCAAGAATGCCGACGTCGTCTGGTGCCAGGAAGAGCCCAAGAACCAGGGCGCGTGGTTCTTCGTCGAACCCAACATCGAATGGGTTCTGACCCGGATCGGCGCCAAGGTGTCGCGCCCGCGCTATGCCGGCCGCCATGCCTCCGCCTCGCCCGCGACCGGCCTCGCCTCGCGCCACAAGGCCGAGCAGGAGGCACTCGTGAACGACGCTTTGACCGTAGGAGACGCTGACTGATGAGCATCGAAGTAAGGGTCCCCACGCTGGGCGAAAGCGTGTCCGAGGCGACCGTCGCCACATGGTTCAAGAAGCCGGGCGACACGGTCAAGGCCGATGAGATGCTGTGCGAGCTGGAAACCGACAAGGTCACCGTCGAGGTCCCCGCGCCCGCCGCGGGCACACTCGCCGAAATCGTCGCCAACGAAGGCGACACGGTCGGCGTGAACGCACTGCTTGCACAGATTTCCGAATCCGGCGCCGCCCCGGCGCCTGCGAAACCGCAAAAGGGCGCCGAGGCGCCAAAAGCCGAAGAGGGCAAGATGGCTGGGAAGAATGTTGATGTAATGGTGCCGACCCTCGGCGAAAGCGTGACCGAGGCGACCGTCTCCACCTGGTTCAAGAAGGTGGGCGACACCGTCGCGGTCGATGAAATGCTGTGCGAGCTTGAGACCGACAAGGTCTCGGTCGAGGTGCCCTCGCCCGTCGCCGGACGGCTGACGGAGATCGTCGCCGCCGAAGGCGCGACCGTCGACGCAAAGGCCCGCCTCGCGGTGGTCGCTGAAGGCGCGGGCGGCGCGGCGTCGGGGTCGGACGAAAAGGCCGAGAAGGCCGAGGCCGTCGACTCCCCGGGTGCCGGACCGGAAACCCTCACCGAACGCAAGGACGTGGAAGACGCGCCCTCGGCGAAAAAGGCGATGGCCGAATCCGGGCTCTCCGCCGATCAGGTGACGGGCTCCGGCAAGGATGGCCGCATCATGAAAGAGGATGTCGCCAAGGCCGCCTCCGGCGCCGCCCAGGCCGCTCCCACCGTGGCCTCCGCCGCCCCGGCGCCTGCCGCCGCGCCCCGCGCACCTGTCCCGGCCGAGGATGCCGCGCGCGAGGAACGGGTCAAGATGACGCGCCTTCGCGCCACCATCGCCCGCCGCCTCAAGGACGCGCAGAACACCGCCGCGATGCTGACGACCTACAACGAGGTCGACATGTCCGCGGTGATGGAGATCCGCAACACCTACAAGGGCGATTTCGAGAAGAAGCACGGCGTCAAGATGGGCTTCATGTCCTTCTTCGTGAAAGCCTGCTGCCACGCGCTGAAAGAGGTGCCCGAGGTCAATGCCGAGATCGACGGCGGCGACGTGGTCTACAAGAACTTCGTCCATATGGGCGTGGCCGTCGGCACGCCCTCGGGCCTCGTCGTCCCCGTCGTGCGCGACGCCGACCAGATGAGCTTCGCCGCGATCGAGAAGAAGATCGGCGAGCTGGGTCTCCGCGCCCGCGACGGGAAACTGTCGATGGCCGAGATGCAGGGCGGCAGCTTCACCATCTCGAACGGCGGCGTCTACGGCTCCTTGATGTCCTCGCCGATCCTCAACCCCCCGCAATCGGGCATCCTCGGCATGCACAAGATCCAGGACCGCCCCGTCGTGGTGAACGGCCAGATCGTCATCCGCCCGATGATGTACCTCGCGCTTTCCTACGACCACCGCATCGTCGACGGCAAGGGTGCTGTGACCTTCCTCGTGCGCGTTAAGGAAGCGCTTGAGGACCCGCGTCGGCTGCTTATGGATTTGTGATGGAGCGGGCGAAAGCCCAGACTCCGTACACGAACAACGCATTGGAAATGCCCCATGGCCAAAGAAACGTGGAGATCCGGAAAGCTGAACATCGGTCCTGATGGCAAACTGCCTGACCATGTCAGCGATGTCCTGAAACAATGGCTGATCGACCAACCGGCCAAAGGAACCGTTCCGGATACTCCTCCATGGATCGCTTTTCCGATATACCCACGATACACCATTGGTTGGCGAATGGGGCCAGGCGAAGACTACATGCACGCCTTCATTTCCTGGCTTCGCGACTTGACGGAGGAACAGTTCAAGGACTTCTCGAACCGTTTTCCGGAGCCGAAATGCTGGGAAGGTTTCCTTGTTTCCGTCTATGCAAGCCGGGATGCGGGAAAGCCATGACACCTCCTGCCCCTGAAAGGACCCCAACATGTCGAGTGAACTGAACATCCTCGCGCTTTACGGGCTCTACACCGCCCTCATCCTGATCCTGAAGGTAACGGGCGCCACCGGCCAGCTCGGCATGGGTTACCTTCTGTCGTCCCGCGACGAACAGCGCACGCTGACCGGCATCACCGGCCGCCTCGACCGGGCGCTCTCGAATTCGGTCACCGCGATGGCGCTCTTCGCCCCCGCCATCCTGATCCTCGCCCTCAAGGAAGGTTTCAGCGGCAGCAGCCTCACCGCCGCGCAGGCCTTCCTCATCGCCCGCGTTCTCTACGTTCCGGCCTACGGGATGGGCATCACCGGCATCCGCACCCTTCTCTGGCTCATCGGCTTCGCCGCGACCGTGATCCTCTACATCATCGCCCTGATGGCCGCATGACTTCACCTGTTCAAAAAATATCCTCGGGGGGAGCGGCCGTATGGCCGCGTCGGGGGGCAGACAGCCCCCCGCGCCGCGCCCGACAAGATGCCATACGCTTGCCATACGTTCTGCCGACGTCTGGCCGACACGAAAAAACCAAAGGAGTGACCCATGGCTGAGTTCGACGTGATCGTGATCGGGGCGGGCCCCGGCGGCTATGTCTGCGCCATCCGCTGCGCCCAGCTCGGGCTGAAGACCGCCGTCGTCGAGGGGCGCGAAACGCTTGGCGGCACCTGCCTCAACGTGGGCTGCATCCCCTCCAAGGCGCTCCTCCATGCGAGCCATTGCCTGCATGATGCCGAGGTCAATTTTGCCAAGATGGGCCTGAAGGGCAAGGCGCCCTCGGTCGACTGGAAACAGATGCTCTCCTACAAGGACGAGGTCATCGGCCAGAACACCAAGGGGATCGAATTCCTGTTCAAGAAGAACAAGAT
>JAUIDM010000388.1 GCA_030428915.1 Alphaproteobacteria bacterium
CGCCGCTGCCAGATCCGAGGCCGACCTGATACGCGCCGCCCGCAACTGGGCCGGCGCGCTTTTCCTGGTGCCCGCCACGCTAACCCTCGCCGCGCTCGCCGCGACCGGACCGCAGCCCTGGCTCACCATCACGCTCGTTGCCGGGCTACTCGCGTTCGGAGCAATCTTCGCCGTCAACTCCTCGCTTCATTCCTACCTGATCCTTGCATTTTCGACGTCACAGCGCGTGACAATGGATGTGGGATTTTACTACATGGCCAATGCGGGTGGTCGCTTGCTGGGAACGCTGCTTTCCGGTCTGACCTATCAGTTGGGCGGCTTGCCAATGGTCCTTGCATCCGCGACCGTAATGATCGCCCTCAGCGCCGTTGCCGCATCACAGCTGAGCGCCGAAGGTGCACAAGCGAACGGCAAGCTGTGAATGTGCCCGGTACATTAATTGGCTTTCCCCGACGGCGTGCTTTGCGCTACGCCTCGCCTGCCCAGACCTGAAACGGAAACCACCATGACGATCCGAGTTGCCCTGAACGGTTTTGGCCGCATCGGCCGCACCGTGCTTCGGGCTGCTCTGTCCGACCCCGCCCACGCAGATGTCGAGATCGTGGCGGTGAACGACATCGCGAAGCCGGAAATGGCGGCCTATCTCTTCGAATACGACTCCACCTTCGGTCCATGGCGGGGCGAGGTGCGGCTGGACGAGGGCAGCATCATTGTCGACGGCAGGCGCATCCGGCTCACGGGTGCCCGCGATCTCTCCATGCTCGACCTGTCGGGCATCGATATCGTGATGGAATGTACAGGACTCGGCGGTGAACGGTCGTTTGCCGAGGCCGGACTCAGGGCCGGGGCGGGCCGCGTTCTGGTCTCCGGCCCCTCGAAAACCGCGGATTTCACACTTGTCATCGGCGCGAACGAAGACCGCCTTTCGGCCGATCATCGTATCGTCTCGAACGCCTCCTGCACCACCAATGCGCTGGCCCCGCTCGTCCGGCTGATGGATCGGGAATGGGGGGTGGAAACCGGCTGGATGACGACAATCCACTGCTATACCGGCAGCCAACCCACGGTCGATGCGCCGGGCGCCGAATTTGCCCGCTCGCGCGCGGCGGCACTCTCGATGGTACCGACGACGACCTCGGCCCAGCGCCTGCTGGATGTCGTCCTGCCCGAGATCGCCGGACGGATCGAAGGTGCGGCGGTGAGGGTGCCGGTGGCGTCGGTCTCGGCAGTGGATCTTTCGGTCATTGTGCGCGCAAAGCCGGATCGCGAAGCGGTGAATGCCGTGCTTCAGGGCGCGGGCGGGGTGATCGGCTGGACCGAGAAACCGCTCGTTTCCTCCGACCTGCGCGCACGGCCCGAAAGCATCATCATGGCGCTGCCCGAGACGCATGTGACGGCGGGCGGGCTGATCCGGGTTTTCGGCTGGTACGACAACGAATGGGGCTTCTCCAACCGCATGCTTGACGCCGCGCGGCTGATGGCGTCACGAGACGCGTGACGCCATCTCAGGCTGTGGCCGGTGCGCAAGCACAGGCCACAGCGTTTGTCTCGCGCCCGGAACGGGCGCTCAATCAGATCAGTCGTCGATCGTCTCGGGCAGGACAAGGTTCAGCACGATTGCGATAATCGCAGTCGGCAGAAGGCCCGAGGTCAGAAGGATTTGCGCGGTCTTCGGCAGATGCTGAAGCGCGCCGGGTTCCAGTTGCAAACCGAAGCCGATCGACAATGCGATGGCGAAGATCACCATGTTGCGGCGGTTCCAGACCACATCGGCGAGCATGTTCACCCCCGCCGCCGCGACCATGCCGAACATCACGATCACACCGCCGCCAAGCACGTTGATCGGCACCGTCTGGATCACCGCCCCGATCTTCGGGATCAGCCCGCAAACGATCAGGAACAGCGCGCCGATGGTGACAACATGTCGGCTCATCACGCCGGTCATGGCAATCAGACCGACATTCTGGCTGAACGAAGTGTTGGGCAGACCGCCAAAAACACCGGCGACGGCAGTGCCGAGCCCGTCGGCGAACGTGGCGCCCGTGATTTCCTTGTCGGTCGCCTCACGCCCGGCACCGCCTTTGGTGATGCCCGACGTATCGCCAACGGTCTCGATAGCAGAAACGACCGCCATCAGACACATGCCGATGATGATCGCGCTGTTGATCTCGAACCCCCATTTAAAGGGAAGAGGCGGGGCGAAGAGTGCGGCGCCGCCGACCCTGCCGAAACTCACCTGTCCCATCATCAAAGCGACGATGTATCCTGCGATGATGCCGATGAGCACTGCGGCCACCGCCATGAAGCCCCGTGTGAAGAACTTCAGCGCCAGTGTCACGACGATGACCACGAGGGCCGGGAACCACATCGCCATGGAGCCGTATTCCGGCTTGCCGATCAGCGGCACACCCCCTGCCGCGTACTGGATGCCCACCTTGATCAGCGCGAGACCGATCATCAGGACGATGAGTCCCGTGACTAGCGGCGGCAGAGCGTAACGGATGCGGCCGATGATGAAACCCAGGCAAAAATGGAAAAGCCCGCCGATGACCACTCCGGTCATCAGCCCGGCAAGCCCCGCCGTGCCGAGCCCTGCCACGGCCGGGATCATCACCGGCACGAAGGCGAAACTCGTCCCCTGAACGATCGGCAGCCGAGCACCGACCGGCCCGATGCCGACAGTCTGGAACAACGTCGCAATGCCTGCAAACAGCATGGACATCTGGATCATGTAGAGCATCGGCGTCAGGTCGTCCGAGCCGAAACCCACCCCCGCCGCGCCCGCGACGATTATCGCGGGCGTGACGTTCGAGACGAACATCGCCAGCACATGCTGGATGCCAAGCGGTACGGCTTTCGCCAGGGGCGGTGTGTATTCGGGATCGCGGAGCTGCTCCGGCGTCCCGATGGAAGCATCGGTCATTGGTCTCTCCCTCTGTGTCGCACGTCTCGGACCGCTGGCCGGTCTCTTTAGAGTTTGGCCGTCACGAGAAACGGCGTTGAAAACCAGTGTTCTTCCAGATTGGCCGTATTGCCGATCCGGTCGATCACCGCAAAAAGGCCGGGGGCGTGAAGCGGGGTCAGCACGCCGTGCCATGTGTTCCTCAGAAGATTGATCCCCTGCCCCGGCGCCGTAAGGAACGCACGGGGTCGACCAGGCGCGCCGCCGTCATCCTCTGCCACGATGACCAGAAACGGTTCCATCGACATGGGGACGAAGGCCTGCGACCCCTCGGGATGCCGTTCGACCATGTCGAGCCGGTAGGGCAGCGCGCGCGGCTCGGCCTTGAACACCGAGATGCCCGCTCGCCCGCCTGGTCCGAAATCCAGCCGCGCACGGTCATGATAGCGCCCGCAAAGCCCCTGATTGATGATCCGGTCGGGATCGCCGCCCGCATCGAGCAGATCGCCAAAGCCGGCAAAGCCGGCATTGGTCAGGGGTTCGATGAGGATCGTCTCGGTCATCGGTTTCCTTGGCTCAAGCCGGGGGGGCGCTGCCCCCGGACCCCCCGGAGTATTTCCGGACAGAAAGGTATGGATCAGGTCCCGAACGCGCCGGGGCCTCTGAGTTTCGCGTGGCGGTTGACGTCCTTGTAGAGAAGGTAACGGAAG
>JAUIDM010000389.1 GCA_030428915.1 Alphaproteobacteria bacterium
CTCACGATATCGGGATCGAGCGCCATAAGCTGACCGGTCCGCGTCCAGAGGATCGCGGTGTCGATCCGGCGATCGGGGTAAATCTGCCCCAGCATCGCTTGATAAGCCCCCATCTGGCGCAAGATGCCTTCCGGCACTTCGGCCGGGTTCGCTGGCACGACGGCATTCGACTTGTAGTCGACCGCCAGAATGTGTTCCGGCCCGATCACCAGCCGGTCGATCGTGCCATGCAGGATGCGCCCGCCCAGCGCGGGAACCGGGGCGGTCAGCTCCACCTCGGCCAGCGTGCCGGGGGCAAGCAGGGGCGCCATCTGGTCCGATGTCAGGACTGCGCGGGCTTCGGCCAGAACAGTGTCTAATTCACCTGAAAACGTACTTTCTTCTCCCGTGGCCAACAAGGCCTCGGCGATCCCGGTCCACTCCGCCTCGGGCCAGTGCGGCAGATGTTCCAGCAGAAGGTGCAGCCAGGTGCCGCGCCGTTTTGCCTCTTCCTCCGCCAGCCCTGCCTCGCCCGGCAGCGTCTTGGCACCGCCAAGGCCCGATGGCGACAGCGGTGTATCTGCCGCCGTGGTCGCAGGCGCGCGGGTCAACGCCCAGTCGGGCAGCGCCGCTGCGCTGACGCCCTTTGGTGCGGTGGCAGGTCTGCTGTCTTCGGGCCAAACCCCATGCGCGTGCCGCAGAACCGGCCCCAGTTCCTCCCCGACACCCTCCGTCACGACCGCGCCGGCCTTCTCCAGCCCGTCCGCGATAAGCCCGTACCAGCTTTCGTCCCCCTCTCCGACATCCCCGGCGCCGCAGACGATCAGCCAGACCTCGGCCCGCGTCATCGCGACATAGAGCAGGCGCATCCGCTCCTCTCGCTGCCGTTCCTTGACGGCCATGGTTTCATTGACGATTTCCTGCGGGCTTTCCTCGGCCTTCGTCTTCCAGACCGGCCTGCCGCCCACGGTGAGGATCTCATCCCGCACCTGTTCCTTTGGCTTGGCGGTGTCGGGCAGGATGACGATGGGTGCCTCCAGCCCCTTGGCACCATGCACGGTCATCACCCGGATCGCCTGCGACGCGGTGTCGAGTTGGCGCTTGACCTCTACCTCATCGGTTTCCATCCAAACGAGGAAGCCGGTAAGGCTTGGCACCTCGGCCTGTTCGAAGGCGAGCGCCTGTGCCAGAAGCGCGTCAATGCCGTCCTCGGCCTCCGGCCCCAGCCTCGCGAGCAGTTTGCGCCGTCCGTCATGACGGGTCAGCATGCGTTCAATCAGATCGTAGGGGCGCAGAAAATCGGCCTGATCGCGCAGGTCGTTCAGCACCGTGACGGTATTGGGGAACTCATCCGCCCGCTCGCGCAGGGCAGACCACAGATAGGTCTCGCCCCGCGCGTGCGCCAGATCGTAAAGCTGCCCCTCCGACCAGCCGAATAGCGGCGAGCGCAAGACGGCGGCGAGCGACAGGTCATCCTCCGGCGTGGCGAGGAAGTTCAGCAGAGCGGCGAGGTCTTTGACCGCCAGTTCCCCGCCGATCTTCAACCGGTCCGCCCCGGCAATGTCGAGGCCAGCCCCCTTGCATGCGCGGATGATCTGATGAAACAGGTCGGATCGACGTTGTACGAGGATCAGGAAATCGCCCTCATGGACCGGGCGCGGGCCGTCTTTCGTCTCTATCTGCGTGCCCGCATCGATCAGCCGGCGAATCTCCCCGGCGATCCGGCGGGCGAGGACGACCGTGTGGTGATCCTCGGGCAGGATGTCCGTCGGGTCGAACCAGTCCTTTTCCTCGGGTTTCGCGACGGGCTCCACTGGTGGCCAAAGGTCAACGCGGCCGGGCAGGCCGGTCTTGAAGGCGATATGCTTGAACGTGCCGCCCAAGCCGCGATTGACGCGTTCGTCGAAGGTCAGATCGACGACATTGAGGATCGCGGCTGAGGAGCGGAACGAATGCAAGAGTTCCAGTTCATGGAACGCGACCGAGACAGCGGCATGTTTTTCGGCGAAATGGCGCCTCATCTGATCAAAGGCGGTCAGGTCGGCGCCCTGGAAGGAATAGATCGACTGCTTCTTGTCGCCGACGACAAAGATCGTCCGGACCTCGCCCCGCGCGCCCTCACCCGCGGTGAATTCCTCGGCCAGACGCTCGATCACCTGCCACTGGCCGGGGCTGGTATCCTGCGCCTCGTCGACAAGGATGTGGTCGATGCCGCCATCGAGCCGGTAGAGCACCCAGGCGGCGACCGACCGGTCGGACAGAAGCGCGGCGGCCCGTGCGATCAGGTCGTCGAAATCGAGCCAGCCGCCCTGGGCTTTGCGCATCGCATAAAGCGGCAGGAAGGCGGCGGCGAAAAGGTGCAGGGACTGGGCCTTTTCGGCGGCGGCAAGGGCGATCCGTTTCGCGCGCGCGGCCTCCACCCGCCGCATCAGCTCCTCCAGCGCGGGCATGAGCGGCGCGGCTGGCCCATTCTGAAGAGGCTTGGTCGGAAAGGAACCGAGCTTTGCGGTGAAGGGGCCGGCCTTCGCCTTTGCGCCGTAGAGGAACACGCTTTCCAGCGCGACGAGCGTATCAGCACCCGGCCGGTCCAGCGGCAGCGCATCGAGCCTGGCGCCCGCCTTGGAGTCATTGTAACCGCTGCCGAGTAACAGGGGAACCAGTGCCGCAATCAGATCGGCCTCCCCGCCGAGAAAGACCTCGGCTATAAGGTCCGGCATGTCGAAACCCGCCCTAACCCCGAACTTGGCGAGCGCTGCATCACGGGTCATGGGATCATCAAAACCGTCACTGTTCCGGCACAAATCGCCCAAGAATTTCGAAAGATCCTCGCCCGAGACATGGGCAGCGATGGCATCGAAGGCAGCACGCCCCTCGCCAGTAGCCAGCTCTTCGACAATCTCTTCGCGCAGCAATTTTGCCGCCCGCTCGTCCATCTCGCGGAAATTGGGCGAGACGCGGGCCTCAAGCGGGAAGCGGCGCAGGAGGGCAGCGCAGAAGGAGTGGATGGTCTGGATCTTCAGCCCGCCCGGCGTCTCGATCGCGCGGGCAAACAGACGACGGGCGCGGGTTATCGTATCTTTGCCGATTCCGTCGACGCCCAGTTCCAGCAGCGCTTCCCGCAGATCGGGTTCGGGCAGCATCGCCCACTGTCCGAGCCGCGCAAAAAGGCGGTTCTGCATCTCGCTGGCGGCGGCCTTGGTATAGGTCAGGCACAGGATCTTCTGCGGCTCTGTCCCGCCCATCAGAAGCCGTGCCACGCGATCGATCAGCACCCGCGTCTTGCCCGAGCCGGCATTGGCCGAGAGCCAGGTCGACTGGCCGGGATCGGCGGCGCGGACCTGCGCCTCTGTCGCGTCATCCCGCCTCATCCGACATCCTCCGGATGGGGCTTGTCGCTCATCTGCCATTCCCCGAAGCGGGCGAGGTGGTCGTAATCGCCTTCCCGCCGCGTCTCGAACACGGCGCGCCGTGCGATGTAACCGGTTTCGCGCCGCAGATATGCCGCGATCAGCTTGCCGAGCCGGTTCCATTCGGCATCCGTCAGCCCCTCTTCCGTCACCCCTGGCCTTTCAGCCCCCTCGCCGCCGAGATGGATATAGGTGGTCCCCG
>JAUIDM010000029.1 GCA_030428915.1 Alphaproteobacteria bacterium
GCGGGCCGATCAGCATCGCGGCCTCCAGCGGTCTGCCCATCTGCTCGGCCTTCTCGTGGTAGATGGTCAGATGGTGGCGCGGCGCCAGGCGGCAGCGCAGTTCGTCGTCGCTGATGTACATCGAGCGGTGATAGGACAGGTTGCCCACCCCGGTCTCCGGATCCTTGGCAATGAACATGGCGGAGGTGAAGTAGGCTCCACCGTCGCGGTCCGAATAGGTGATAAGCGGCAGGTCGGAGAGCTTGACCTCCTCGTATTCCGGCGTTTCGGTCGCGGGCACGAGTGGTTGTTTCAGCTCCGCCGCGCCGAGCGACGATAGCTTGCTCCACTGCCGGCAGAAGTCGCCGGCGTCGATGCCGATCACTTCCGCCAGTCGCTCGCGAGTGCTGTAGACATTCGTGACCACCGGAAAACGGGTGCCCTTGACTTTGGTGAACATCACCGGCTTCGCCCAGCGTCTCTGAGCCAGATGCGTAACAGCCGCAAGCTCATGCGCTGGATCGATCTCGCGGCCAACGATCAACACGTCGTCACGCTCCTGCAGCTTGCGGACAAACTCTCTCATCTGGGGACTCCATTGTACGGGTTTTTAACGACGCCGAGACGGGCGCCATTTCAGGAAAGCGTTCTCATAGGCGGCGATTAGACCTACGCCGAGCGATGTGAAGGCGGTGATCGACACGAGCGACGCGAACACCAGCGACGTGTCCAGGTTGAATTGCGCTGACAGGATTAAATAGCCCATACCTACATTGCCACCGATAAATTCTCCAACGATCGAGCCGACAAGGGCCAGAGGAAAGGCCACCTTCAGTGCGTCGGTGATGTAGGGGATCGCGTTCATCAGCCGGATCTTGCGGAAGATTCGCATCCGAGTTCCGCCCGCCAGCCGCGAGAGATCGAGAACGTCGCTTTCGATCTCGTCGAGCCCGGTCAGCGAGTTCACGAAGATCGGGAAGAGGGCCAAAAGAAAGGCAAGGAGGATCTTGGCCTCCAAGCCTAGCCCGAACCACACCACGAAGAGCGGAGCGATCGCAACCTTCGGAATGCCGTTGAAGGCAGCGAGTACAGACACGACTACTGCCCGGAGCGACCGGACGTAGACAACAAGAAGTGCCAGCAACACCCCGATCACGGTCGCCAGGGCGAGCCCGGCCAAGGTGGTGAGGCCGGTCATCGAGAGATGATAGATCTGCGCAGGCAGCGTTTGCCACCAGCGTATCGCCACCTCGGACGGCGGAGGCAGGATGTACTGCGGAACATCGGTGGCTTTCACGCCAAACTCCCAGATCAGCAAGACGGCCAGAAGACCTCCACCGATTTTCAACCATGACGGCATCCGGGCAACCACGGAAACGGAGTTGCTCATGCTCATGTCATTCACTCCACTGAGATTGGATCCTGCCCCGCAGAGTATCCGACAATTGGGCAAAGCGCGGCTCGGACATCGTCTCGCGCGTCCGGGGCCGGGGGAGGCCAATTTCGATGATGTCCTGAATGCGCCCGGGTCGTGCACTCATCACCACGACGGTGTCGGAGAGCAGCACCGCCTCGGTGATGCTGTGGGTAACAAACAGCACGGTGTTGCGACTGTGGGCCCATATCTTGAGCAGCTCGAAGCCCATCTTTTCGCGTGAGATGATGTCGAGCGCGCCGAAAGGCTCGTCCATGAGGATCAGTGCCGGGTTCAGCAGCAATGCACGACAGATGCCCACCCGTTGCTGCATGCCGCCAGAAAGCTGGTGGGGATAGCTGTCCTCGAACCCGGCCAGGCCGGCAAGCTCAAGCAACTCCTCCGCGCGGGCACGATGCCGCGCCGGCTTGTCGCCGCGCATCTCGCCCATCAGTAGTACGTTCTCGAGGCAGCTGCGCCAAGGCAGTAGGACCGGCGCTTGGAAGACCATGCCAACATCACGCGCGGGCCCCGAAACACTGCGCCCGCCGATGTGAACCTGGCCTGCATCGGGCGGCATCAGGCCGGACACGATGCGCATCAACGTGGACTTGCCGCATCCGCTGGGGCCAATGATCGACACGAAGCGATTGGGCTCGATGCCAAAACTCGCATTCTGTACGGCAACTACGTCACCGAAGGCCTTTGAAACCTTGTCAATCCTGATTTCAACTGACACGCTTGCTTTCCCGTATTTTCCAGTACTTCAAACCGGCGCCCGCCGATCGACGAAAGGCCCACGCCACATTATTCCGCGGCGCTGGGGCGTGGGGGATCAGTCGTTCGCCATTGTGCCGTGGTAGACTTGGTCCGGGCTCGGCGGCGTTTCGAGGTTCATTGCCTCGGCCATCAGGTCGATGGTGCGCTGCACCCGAGCCTCCGTGGCAGCCCCGTAGCCATGTTCTTCCACGAATGGGGTGCGGATCGCCTTGATAGATTGCTGCCACTGGGCGAGCGTTGTGTCATAGTTCAGTGTCGGATTGTACTTGACCATGATCTCCGCCGTCTCTTCGGGATTATCGATGGCGTATTCCACAGCTTTCCTGGTCGCCTCGGCGAAGCGTTTGGCCGACTCAGGATCTTCACTGAGCCGGTCGTTTCGCGCTATCAGCAGATAGCCGAAAACGTCATAGCCCCAGCCTGAGAAGGACGCGAAATGTATCTCGTCGCGCTGGCCCAACGTCCGTTCCAGCATCGGCACATCGCCATCGAGTGATGCGGTCATCAGGTCAGCCTGACCGTTCGAGAGCAGGGCGATGTAGACGCTTGGATCAGCAGTTTCCCATTGTAGCTGGGAGGCGTCCAGATCGTGCTGCTCATAGATAATCGGCAGGATCACGCGGGCGCTGTCTGTCTGAGACGCCGCGATCTTGGCGCCGATCAGGTCTTCGGGATTCTCATAGGGTCTAAGTGAGGCGAGGCCGCTGGTCGTGGTGTCCATGTAGACCATGAACCCCTTGACTTGGGCGCCCTTGCCGACCGCCTGCACAACCGTTCCGGCGTCGGCCATGCCGAAATCGGCTTGGCCCGCATCAACCGCGGCGACGACGAAGCCGCTTCCGGTTGCCGGGGCGATGTTGATATCGAAGCCGGCGTCTCCGTAGAAGCCTTTCTCAAGGCCGACGAAGAAAGGCGAATGGCGCCCGTGGAAGGCATAGTTGGTGAGAAAGTCGATTGTCTGGAGATCTTGGGCCGGGGCCTGCACGGCGGTGACGGATATGAGGGCCGCCGCGGCGACAGTGCGCAGTGCGATACATGCCTTGCGTTTCATTCTCTCTCTCCCTTGTATCGATGGCCACGGTTGGTCCGGGCCAGTTTCGGCCATGGATAGTTGCAGATAAAGCAACATGATTGCACTATTTGGAACTGGTATTTCTGGATCTGTCAACGGTAGTTTTCCAGAAACGGAATCCATGGAGGCAAGCGCCATGACGAAGAGTGGAATGAAGACGGTCCGTGATGCCGTGGGGGTGCTACAGTGCTTCTCGGTCAGCGAGCCGCTTCTCGGCGTCAACGAGATCGCCAAACGCACGGGAATGCACAAGAGTTCGGTCTCACGCATGATGGCAACCTTGGAGGACATCCGCATACTCGAGCGCGATCCTGTCTCGCGACGCTTCCGTTTGGGGGATGGCCTCTACGCCTTGGCAGCGCCCCTATTCAGCCGCAGGAGCAGAGCCGAGATCGTGCGTCCGTTCCTCGAGAAACTTGCAGCGACCGCCGGGGAGACGGCCAGTTTCAACATCTGGAACGGGAGGGAAGCCACGGTCGTCGACTCGGCCCCGGGGACAAATGCCATCGGCCATTTCGCCCCGATTGGGATGCGCAATCCGGCCCATTGCACCTCGAGCGGCAAGGTTCTTCTAGCTTTCAGTCCGGAGTCTGACGTGGACGCCGTGCTGGGAGAGGGGTTGGACCGATACAGCGCCAATACCGTCACGGACCCACAGGTCCTGCGCGCCGCGCTTGCCGATATTCGCAAAACCGGCATCGCGATCAACTGTGGCGAGTTCCTGGATGATGTCGGCGCAGTGGCTGTTGTTGTGAAAGACGAGGGCGACCGGATCGCCGGCGCTCTCTCTATTTCGGTTCCGATGTACCGCTTCGATGCCGAGCGGCAGACTGAACTCACCGCCCTGGCCGTCGATCACGCGCGACTGCTGTCGGCAGCCCTCGGACACGGGGCGGACACCGGGGTGATCGAATACCCCGGAAGCCATGACCGGATCAGATCGGAATGACTGACCGAATGTTATCGGAAGCCATGACCGGATGACCCCGGTGCACGCAGTATGCCGGGAGGCTTCGTTTTTCGGAAGGCCCAGAGCATATTCAAACAGACTGGGCCACCTCTGACACTATCGCTCCACCCCACTGATCGGAGCGGAAATTACGCGGTTGGTCCGTGCTTCGTGGGTGGAACGCAACCGGTAGCGGTCACCGGGATAGATGAAGCGGCTGCGCGTGACGGGGATACCGTCGCGCCAAGTCGATCGATCGAGCAGCAGGCAGGGCTGGTTGCCGTCAACCTGCAAAAGCTGACGCGTCTCTTCGTCTGCGCGGATTGCTCGGATCGTGTTGTCAACGGTGGTTACGACGGTTTCACGCAGGAGCCAGCTGTATGGTGAAATTTTGGAGAAATCCTGCTCGATGTAGTCCGGCGCCTCGGTGGCATTCACAAATCGATCCTCGATCTGGATCGGCGTTCCGTCCTCAAGATGCAGCAATCGTGAATGATAGACGGCATCATCAGGCGGCAGTTGCAGCATATTACGCCCACGGCCTTCCCTGGAGAGGAGGCAATGCACCAGCACCCGGCAGGTATGCGCACCGCCCGAAAGCGCGATCTCTTCCGAAATGTCTGGCAAACTGAACACCGCACATTGCATACGCGGACCAATGACAAAGGTACCGCGACCCTGGATGCGCAACAACAGTCCGTCGGCCTGCAGCTCTCGCAGGGCTCGGCGCACTGTCAGTGGAGAGACGCCGAATTCACGCGCCAGATGCTCTTCGGATGGAATCTGGAAATCCGCCGGCCATTCTTCGGTTTCGATGCGCCGATCTATGGCGCCCTTGATCTGGGCATAGAGGGGCTGGTTCGAGGACACCTTGCTATTCCGTATGGTTACACTAGCCTAGCCTATATTGATATCACTTTACCGAACAACCGCAAGGATTACCTGCTGCACGCGCGATATCTCCTCAATATCGCGGTCCAGAATCGTACGGATTCTCGACAGACAGCACGCAGTACGCCGCTTCCGGTCGCCCAGACCAACACCGCCATGAAGAATATTATTGTTTAAATTCAGTAAATTGGCTTTTAATGAGGTCAATCCTCGCGACGCAGGAACGCTTCTTTCCAAAAAGATGCTATTGACAGCGCATAATGATATTAGTTTTGATAAATGAGTCAAAACCGAGTCGCGAGCGCTGACGATGCGATGAGGGCGCCGTGTCTTCCCGCGCCTGGACCCGAGGCGCGCCTGTATCCAAGGAGAGAGCATGTCTGGACAAACCCTGTCTAAACCTTCTGTGCGCGCCGAGAGCCTGCCCAAACTTTCCATGTACATCGCGGGCGAATGGGTGGCGCCTGCGTCGGGTGAGTATATCGAAACCGTCGATCCTTTCACCGCCGAGCCTTGGGCCCTGATCCCGCGCGGCAATGCCGAGGATGCCGATAGGGCGGTTAGGGCGGCGCACAAGGCCTTTTCCGAGGGGCTTTGGCGCCGCATGCACCCAACGGAGCGCGGTCGTATTATCCAGCGGTTCGCCGCCCTGATCGAAGAGAACGCCGATGCCCTGGCGGAGGTCGAGGTCCGCGACAACGGGCGCCTGCTGGAAGAGATGAAGCACCAGATCCGCTATATCCCGCGGTGGTATCACTATTATGCGGGTTATGCCGACAAGATCGAGGGCACGGTACACCCCTGCGACAAGCCCGCGCTCAGCTTCTCACAGCACGAACCGCTCGGTGTCTGCGTGGGCATCGTGCCGTGGAACGCGCCGCTTCTTCTCTTCTCACTGAAGGCGGCGCCGGCTCTGGCTGCGGGCAACACCATCGTCATGAAGCCCGCCGAGACAACTTCCGCAACCGCACTGAAGCTCATGGAACTGGTCGAGAGGGCGGGCTTCCCCAGCGGCGTCATCAATGTCGTGACCGGCTACGGGCCGGAAGTCGGCGAACCGCTCGTGACGCATCCGTTGACCCGTCATCTGGGTTTCACCGGCTCGACGAAGACCGGGGCCCATCTCTCCTCACTCGCCGCTAAGGACATCAAGCGGTGCAGCCTGGAACTCGGGGGAAAGTCTCCCAACATCGTCTTTGCCGATGCGAAACTCGACAATGCGGTGCGTGGCGTCGTCGGCGGCATTTTCGGTGCTGTGGGCCAGACCTGTATTGCCGGTTCCCGCCTTTTGGTGCACCGCTCCGTGCACGACGAATTTCTGGAAAAGCTTGCCGCCTTCACCAGGACCGCTCGCATCGGCGATCCGCGCAAAGTCGAAACCCAGATCGGGCCGATTGCCAATCAGATGCAGTACGAGCGCGTTCTGGGCTACATCGACATTGCCCGACAGGAGGGGGCCGATCTGCTCCTCGGTGGCGGGCGGCCGGATCTTGCGGAATGCGAAGCAGGATACTTCATCGAGCCGACGATCTTCGCGGGGGTGAACAACGACATGCGCATCGCGCGCGAAGAGGTGTTCGGCCCTGTCCTTGCAGCTATCCCCTTTGACGAGCCGGAAGAGGCCGTTGCCATCGCCAATGACAGCGAGTTCGGCCTTGCCGCGGGAGTATGGACGGAGGACATGCGCCTCGCGCTGAAGATGTCCGAGCGACTCGAGGCCGGCAGTGTCTGGGTCAACACTTATCGGGATATCTCCTACACGACACCGTTCGGCGGCTACAAGAAGAGCGGACTCGGGCGGGAGAACGGTGTCGCGGGGATCTACGAGTACCTTCAGACCAAGGCCGTCTGGCTATCGACGGCCGACGAGATCGCCAATCCGTTTGTCATCGGATGACACCGCGCGGCCGAGACATTACCCGAGTGATAACACACCAACGAGGAGGAAACTCATGAATACCCCTAAGTTGATAGGCGGCGTCTGCCCCACTGGCGGACTTGCGGTAGCGCTTGCTGCGACGCTGTGCGCTAGCGCGGCGCTTGCCGAAACCGCGGCCGAGATGCTTCCAGCCAAGTATCGTGATGCGGGCGTGATCAAACTGGCGACCGACGCCAAGTACCCACCGTTCCAGTACATTGACGATGCAGGCAACATGGTGGGCTTCGAGGTCGACCTCTGGGACGCCATTGCCGAACATTTGGGCGTCAAGATGGAAGTGACCTCTGTCGCCTTCGACTCTCTCATCCCCGGAGTGCAGTCCGGGCGCTGGGACATCGCGATGGAGGGTATTACCGACAACCCGGTGCGCCGGGAAGTCGTCAGCTTCGTCAATTACGGCTACACCACATCTTCTGCCTACGTCCTCGCAGAGAGCCCCGCCGCGGGCGGAAACTATCTTGGCCTCTGCGGCCTTCACGGCGCGGCGCAAAGCGGCACGGAATGGGTCGACATGATCACCGGAACCCTCGCCGACAAATGCGTAGAAAACGGCAAGCCTGCGCCGACCGTTTCGGAATATGGCACCTCCGATGCCGTCCTTCTGTCGCTTTATTCCGAGCGCTCGGAGTTTGTCCTGACCTCGGCCGCCTCCGCGCGCGAGATCATGGCGAACGCTCCGCGTGCAATCAGTGTAATTGCCGTCGAAGTCTTGCCTAGACAGCCGAGCGGTATTGCGTTCCGCAAGGACGAGAGCGATCTGGGGGAGGCTTTGCTGGCCGCACTGAAAGAAGTGATGGCCGACGGCGAATATGATGAAATCTATGCCAAATGGGACGTGACTCCGATGCGCATGGACCATGAACCGGGCATCAACTCGGCGACGCTTCCGTCGAAATGAGAAACCGCGAGGACCGGCAGTTTAACGCGCCGGTCCCGCTCCATCGCTTTGTTGGGGAGGGAGCCATGCATGGGCAGACGTCCCAGAATGGAGGAAGTGTCGTGAAACCCAGGCTGCAGGCGTCACAGGCCCCGATGCTGACCTATGTCCAGAACCGCGCCTGGGGCCGCAAGATCGTCGCCGTCCTGCTTCTGGCAACCATTCTTTCGTTTCTGTTGTCCATTGCCGACAATCCCAACTTCGGCTGGAGTGTCGTAGGCGAATATCTCTTCGATCCCCGCATCCTGTCGGGCCTGTGGCTGACCGTCTGGCTGACGGCTGTCACCATGCTGATTGGCGTCGTGCTCGGCACCATCTGCGCGGTGATGACGATGTCGTCGAATGGCGTGATCGCCTCTGTTGCCATGTCCTACACTTGGTTCTTCCGAGGCACGCCGGTGCTGGTGCAGCTAATCTTCTGGTACAACCTTGCCGCCCTGTTCCCGACACTGTCTGTCGGTATTCCCTTCACTTCTTACTGGCTGTCGATCCCGACAAACAATGCGATCACTCCTGCGATGGCGGCGATCCTCGGGCTCGGCCTCAACGAAGGGGCTTATATGTCGGAGATCATCCGTAGCGGCCTACTTGCAGTCGATCCAGGACAACGTCAGGCGGCGAAATCCCTGGGCATGACGAACAGCAAAACGCTGTGGCGCATCGTCCTGCCGCAGGCGATGCCGATCATCATCCCCCCAACGGGCAACCAGACGATCGGGATGCTGAAGACCTCCTCACTCGTCAGCGTCATCGCGTTGTCGGATCTGCTCTACTCGGCCCAGACAATCTATTCGCGCAATTTCCAGACGATTCCCCTGCTGATTGTCGCTTGCCTGTGGTACCTGACCGCCACGACGGTCCTGACCGCAATCCAGAGCCGGATCGAGCGTCACTTCGGTCGCTCGATGCAACAATCCGATCCGCAATTTCTTGGGCGTCTCCTGCGCCTGACAAAGGAAGCGTGATGATGCCGCAGCCGATGGTCGTATTTGATCGCGTCTCGAAGTACTATGGTGCCACCCAGGTTCTCAAGGAAATCAGTCTTGAGGTCCGCAGCGGCGAGGTTTTGAGCCTAATCGGACCCTCCGGTTCGGGAAAATCGACCTTGCTGCGCTGCGTCAATCATCTCGAGAGAATACAAAGCGGCAGTATCACCGTTGACGGCGAGTTGATCGGTTACCGACGTAGTGGCGATCACGCCTACGAATTGCCTGAGCGGCTGATCGCGAAACAGCGCGCGCGCATCGCCATGGTGTTCCAGAACTTCAACCTTTTTGGGCACATGACGGTATTGCAGAACGTGATCGAAGCACCTGTTCATGTACTCAAGGTCTCGCGGAAGGACGCTGAGGAACGGGCCGCCAGCCTTCTGGCGCGGGTCGGTCTGGGCGACAAGCTGCATTCGTACCCGCGAATGCTCTCTGGTGGCCAGCAGCAGCGCGTGGCCATTGCGCGGGCGCTGGCAATGAAACCGAAGCTGATCCTGTTCGACGAGCCGACCAGCGCCCTTGACCCCGAACTCGTGGGCGAGGTGCTGGATGTGATGCGCGATCTCGCCACAACCGGAATGACGATGATAGTGGTTACCCACGAGATGGGCTTTGCACGCGAGGTCTGTCACAGGATCGCCTTCATGGATCAGGGTCGTATCATCGAGTCCGGCCCACCCGAGCAGGTTCTGGACAATCCTCAAGCCGGCCGAACCCAGACCTTCCTATCTAAGGTTTGCTGACGTTGTCGCCATCGCATGCCATATTCGCGCGCCGAGGTTGCCTCGCTACCACTTTACCACTCGGACTAACATGAAAAGAACTTGGGATGTGATCATCGTCGGCGGCGGCATCATGGGATGTGCAGCAGCTTATTACGCAGCCCGCGCGGGGCTCAGCGTGCTTCTCTTCGAGCGCGATACGCCCGGGTCGGCGCAATCCGGCCGCAATCTTGGATTCGTTCGCCAGCAGGGGCGGGATCTGCGGGAGCTGCCGCTGGCGATTGGCGCAGCGCAACTCTGGCAAGAAATCGAACGAGATCTTGGTCGAAAGCTGGGCTGGGCGCAGTGCGGCTATTTGGCGTTGGCCATGTCCGAGAAAGAACTCGAGCGCCAAGAAGCGTGGCGGAAGGAAGCCCTTTCGCATGGTCTTGACACACGGATACTCAGCGCGACCGATGTGCGATCTCACCTGCCCGATTTGGCGCCGGATGTCGGCGTGAAGGGCGCGATGTTCACTGTCTCGGACGGCCAGGCGGAGCCAAACAGGGCCACCCGAGCGTATTTTGATGTTGCTCTGGAGCAGGGCGCCGAAGCTGTCCTCGGGCACCGAGTTGCCCGTATCGAAACTGCCGCCGGCCGGGCTAATGGAGTATGGTCGAACGGGAAATTTTATGGCGCCAGCACGATCATTTGCACTGCGGGCGCGGGCAGCGCCAGGTTGCTGCGACCGCTCGGAATATTGCTGCCCCAAGAGATCATTCGCGCAACCGTGGCGCGAACCGAGCCGCTATCCGCAGCCTTCCCGTGTTGCGTGTCCTGTCCGATGACAGGTATGCGCCAGGCTCGGGACGGCGCGATGATCCTTTCGGTGGCCGGAGGAGAATACGACGTTCGGTTGAATTCCCTGCGTTTTGCCGGCTGGTATCGGAAGGCCCGGCAGGAGAACCCGAACGCGTCGCGGATCAATTTCCTCGCACCGTTTCGCAGGATTCTTTCACATGGTGCGCCGCCGCCGATTGCGGATATTTCGCCCTCAAGCGACTGCGTGCCGCCCGAGCCGAAACGCATACACCAAGCATATGACGAATTTGCGAAGTTCTTTCCTGCACTAGCGGGAATCGAAATCACGGCTAGCTGGGCCGGTTACATCGACACCCTGCCCGACATGGTTCCGGCGCTCGGTGAGGTGCAGAAAGTACCTGGACTTATCGTGGCCACCGGATTTAGTGGCCACGGCTTCGGTTTAGGGCCGATGGTAGGTAATCTGCTTACCCGATTGGTGAAAAACGAGGCGCCGGGCGTAGATGTTGGCCCGCTTTCGCCGGAACGTTTTTCGCCGAAGTAGAAGATCGGATGTGACCTATTGGGATGAACTGCCTTCGTACCGCCGCAGGCGTTAGGTGCTGCCGGGCACCAACCACAGGATGCGCGTACAGATCCCAGCCGCGACTGACGCAATCACCGTGATCCGTAGCCCATCTTACGTGGCCGCAAAAAAACGGTCCCGTCCAAGCCACTCTCTCGGACGGGACCAACCAGCCACTGTTTCCAGACTCTTAGAGCGTCGTCCGTAAAACCTGAATCGAAGGGATTCCCACGGGGCGGATTTCGTGATTCACCATATGTGGAGGTGGATCATGGGCAAATCGCTATCACTGGATATACGTGAACGTGTCGTCGCTTTGGTTGATGACGGGCTGTCATGCCATGAAGCTGCGCGACGTTTGCGGATATCAGCGTAAGCGTCCGGTCTGCCCGCTACCCGTTCGTAAGCGGGGAGCCTTGGCCGTTCAGGCGCGATAGTTCCACGGCATGAGGGCGTCGATGTCGCTGCTCGGCCATCGGTTTGCGATGCGCTGCAGGGTCAGGGTGAGCCAAGCGACGGGATCCACGTCGTTCATCTTGCAGGTCTGCAATAGGGTGGCGATGGTGGCCCATGTCCTGCCGCCGCCATCGGAACCGGCGAACAGGCTATTCTTTCTGGTGATGGTCTGGGGCCTGATCGCACGCTCTACGATATTGGAGTCCAGCTCGATGCGGCCGTCCGCCAGGAAGCGCTCGAAGATGGCGCGGCGGGTGGTGGCGTAGCGCAGCGCCTCGGCCAGCTTCGATTTCCCCGAGACACGCGGCAAGGTTTTCTGCCAGAGATCGAACAGCGCCGCGACGACGGGAGCGGACCCAGCCTGCCGCGCCGCGGCACGCAACTCGGGGCTCTTGTCACTGGGGAGTGGAAAGAACTTGGGGGAAATAACCGGATAGTGAGCTAGCCTTCTGAAGACGCGAGAGGAGGGCTAGCGATGAAAATCCGTATCAGAGTTGAGACTGAGTTCGGCTGGGGCGAGACACGGTCGCATGATCTGGGCACGGTGGAGCGCGACTCGATTGAGGCGTCGGACGAGGACTTCGGACTAAGCCTCGCAGAAGGGAAATCGCTCCTGAAGAAAATCCAGCGGGTTCTGTTGCGAGACCAGGTCGAGGAGATCAGCGAGGTCTCACGCGTTTGCCGGTTCTGCGGGAGCTATCTGGCCGTCCATGATCGTCGTGAGCGTCACATTGACACGCTCTTTGGACGCATCACGGTCGCGGTCCCGCGGGTCCGGATGTGCATGTGCGGCTTGCCGGGGCATCCGGAAATCATGGCTGCGTACTCACCATTGACCCGAGTGCTGCGACAAAGGGCGACGCCCGAGTTGCAGCGGCTGCAAGCGGAACTTGGAGCGCGACACAGCTTTCGCGAGGCAGCGCGGCTTCTGAACATGCTGACCCCTTGCGCGCGGCAGAACCACATGACGATCCGAAACCGTCTTGCTTCCGTCGCTGACCGTCTGGCGGTCGAATTGGATGAGTTGGGCACCAGCGTGCACGTGTCTGGGGGCCGCGACATCTCGGTATTTCTGGATAGTGCTTACGTTCGCTCAAGGCCCGAGTATCAAAGAAGAAACTTCGAGGTCGTCGTGGGTGCGGTGGAGGACGGTGCAGCCACAAAACGCCGGTTTGGGCTGAGCCTGTCCGGCACCGATCACCCGCTGGCGTGCATGCGAACGAACCTGGCGGCGGCCGGTTGGCGCGAGGGCGATCAAATCACCGTTCTCTCCGACGGTGATCCTGCGCTGCCTCGCCTGGTGCGGAACGCCATTGACGCTGACGTGAATCATATTCTCGACTGGTGGCACATTTCGATCCGCATCAGGCACGTCGAAACCACCTGTCAAACCTTGTTGTTCTGCCTCGAAAGTTCTGAAGCCGACGAAGTTCTACCGCTTGTACAAAATCTCCGTTGGCGCGTTTGGCACGGACAAACAGGTCGGGCGCTGGAGGCGCTCAAGGCATTGTTCAGGGTAGGAATGCAAATCCGCAAAACCTCCATCGGCACCCGGCGCGAGGCGGCATTTTCTGTCGTTTCGCGCGCCATGGAATTGAAGACATATCTCGAATACAACCGGCCCGCGGTCGCCAACTATGCGAAGCGGAGGCATCAGGGGCGAGCGGTATCGACATGTCGGGCCGAGGGGCTCGTGAATGACATCGCGAACACCCGCATGGGCAAAAAGCAGCGGATGCGCTGGTCTCCGCGCGGGGCTCACCGCGTGGCTATGGTGAGAGCTGCTGTCCTCGATGGAAGACTTTCAGCCGGTCAACTTGGAGCGGCATGATCCCCACGTTCTTTCCACTCCCCTGTTACTGTACCCTAATTAATCAGAATCCGGTCTGAAATTGTCCCATAAAATCAATGTCGGTTTGTACCCTTAATTTTCATATTGTACCGTTAATTATCATACTGTACGGGATCGACCGACTACAGGGGACAAGTGGCATCTCGACGAGGTAGTTGTGCCGATCAACGGCGTGAGGTACTGGCTCTGGCGGGCAATCGACGCAAACGGAGATGTGCTCGATATTCTCGTCCAGCCGAGGCGAAACGCGAAGGCGGCAAGACGCTTCCTAAAGCGGCTCATCTCCCAATTCGGCTACCCACGCGTTTTGATCACAGACAAGCTGCGCAGCTATTTCAAGCCAATTCACAATTTGGCCCCGGGCGCGGATCATCGTGCGCACAAAGGCCTGAACAATAAAATCGAGGGGTCACATCGGCCGACGCGGCGACGGGAAAAGATCTTGGGGAGGTTCAAATCGCCGAGGCAGGCGCAGAGGTTTCTTGCTGCACACGACCAGATCAGCATCATCTTCCGCCCCCGCCGATACCGACTTTCCACCACCTCCTACCGTCATGCCAGAGTCGATGCGTTCGACCTGTGGGACGGCTATACCGCCGAGATGACGGCCTGATTGCCGATCACACGCCTATTGCAATCCACGCCAAATAACTTGGCAATGCCGGTGGTCCTGCTCCACGATGTTGTTGAGGTATTTGACCTGCAGAACCTCGATCAGCCAGAACTAGCCACTCAGGATCAGCAGCATGTTCATGTTCTCCAGGCCGGCCAAGTTGGCGCCGCTCTTGTCGATCACGACCTTGTCGGGCCAGCCGTTGCTTTGGATCGTTCGGGTGAAGAACGCGGTAGCCGCAGACCCGTCGCGGCGCTCCGAGAGCATGAAATCAAGGGTATTTCCCCCCTTGTCGACCGCTCGGTACAGGTAAGCCCACCGGCCTTTCACCTTGATGTAGGTTTCATCCATACGCCACGATCTGCCAGTTGCCGACTTCCGCTTCTGCGCCTCGGCCGCGATGAGCGGGGCGTATTTCACCACCCAGCGGTTCAGGGTGGCGTGGTCGATTTGCATCCCTCGCTCGGTCAGGATCTCTTCGAGGTCGCGGTAGGAGACGGTGTACCGGACATAGAAATACACCGCGTAGAGGATGATATGCTTCGGATAATGGCTGCCCTTGAATCTGATCACCCCGGCCTCCAACATTCTGCTACCTTGCCGCAGCGGGCATAGCGAAAAGCTCGACACGCCGAAAGTCAGACAGAAAGTTTGCGACACAACCTCGTCCCCGTTAATCGAACGCCGCCAGAACTTCTGTCACGATGCCCGGGAACACGAGAAGAAGCAGCATCACGATGATGTTGCAAACGAGAAACGGTGCCGACGCGCGCGCGATCTGCGAAAAAGTGAGTTCCGGCGCGACGCCCTTCATCACCATGAGGGAAAGTCCGAAGGGCGGGGTCATGGCGGCCGTCTCCAGGTTCACGAGCATCAACACGCCGAACCAGACGGGATCGTGCCCCGTCGAAACCACGATCGGAATGAAAATCGGAAGCGTTATGAGCATTATCGCGATCTGCTCCATGAAGCAGCCCAAAATGAACACGACCACCTGCATTCCGAGGAACAATATGATCGGGGATACGTCCATTCCGAGCACGGTCTGAAGCAGGCCGGAGGTCGCACCGGAATATGCAAGAACCTGGGTGAACGCGGTGGCCATTCCGATGATCGCAAAAACCATCACGGTAATCTGCATCGTCTCGGTGAGCACATCGACAATCAGGGCGCGCGACATCCGCCCCTTCGCAATGACCAGGACGATGGACCCCAGCGCCCCCATGGCCCCTGCCTCAGTCGGCGTCGCGATGCCCAGAACGATGAACCCGGTCACCGCGAACATGATGATGCCCAAAGGCGCGATATGGCGGAAAATGCCGCCGACCTTTTCCCGCCACGACGCCAGACCCGGCTCGTAGCTCGGCGCGGAGGCCGGAAAGAAGAAGGTACGGCCCAATATGTAAAGGCAATACATTCCCGCGAGTATCAGCCCCGGGACCACTGCCGCGGTCAGAACCTTTGCGACGGATATCCGTCCGATCGCGGCCAGAATGACCGCGAGCGCACTGGGCGGGATCATCATGGCCAGGCCACCGCTGGCGATGATGATGCCGGCACTGAGATCGTTGCTGTAGCCACGGCGCCGCAAATCAGGATAGAGCATGGTTCCGAGCATCGCGGTATTCGCGATGGTCGAGCCGCTCAGGGCCGCGAAGATGCCTCCCGATCCCAATGTCAGGAAGGAGAGGCGTGCAGGCATGCGTCCCATACATTTGTCGAGCGTTTCAAACGCCTCGTTGCCGAGACGGGAATGCCACAGGATCACCCCCATCAGGATGAAGAGGGGGATCGTCACGACCGAAAACGAATCTATCGTCGAAATGATACTCAGCACGGTCTGCGGCAGGGCGCCCGGGCCCTGAAGCACGGCCGCCCCGATCAAGCTGATGAAAAGAAACGCAAACGCGATCGGCGTCGAGACCGCCATCACGACCAGAAGACCGCCGATAATGGCAACGATAGGTAGTACCCAATCCATACTGGATTTCCTTTTTGTCAGTCAGACCGGCGGCGTGTCATCGGTTCTCAAGAAGCCTTGGGCCTGTCTTCCTTCCCCTTCACCAGGAGAATGAGAAACTCGATTGCCGTGAAAGCGAAACCGATCCCGATCGGGGCGGTGATTATTGCGCGCGGGAGGGGATATACGCCCGACGTCATGATCGAACGGTCGAGATCGGCGAGGGCCATGGCGCCGGCGGCGTATGCGATGACCGCACAAGAGATGATCGCGATCGACATCGACAGAACGCGGAACAAGGATGCCACTTTCGGCGAGGCGTTCTGAACAAATATGTCTATCACGACGTGGCCGCCCTTTCTGGCGACCTGCGGCATTCCCAGGACGAGAATGAAGACCATGATGTGGCCCGCGAACTCGAAGACCCAGCCGATGGAACGGCCGACGACAACGCGCCATACGACATCGATCGACACCATTCCCATGACCACAAAGATCAACGCAGCCGAGATCAGCGCCATTCCCGCAACGGCGAAATTATAGATACGCATTCTTCGCCCCCTGTCGGAAAGGTCCGGGCGCACCGCGTTCGTTGCATGGCGCGCCCGGGATCATCGCATGCCGTCCTATTCGGCCAGCGCTTTCAGCTTTTCGCCATCAACCGGATTGTCGGCCAGAAACTGCGCCCAGCCGGCCGAATATGCGGTCTCATAGAACTTCTCGCGATCCGCATCCGGCAACTGGATGAGCTCCATGCCTTTCTCGACCAGGAGCTTGTCCTCGTCCTTCATGATCTCCTCGTTATAGTCCTCAACGATCTTTTCGAACTCGGGAGCGGCTTCGACGAGCATCGCCCGCGTTTCCTCGGGGATCGAGTTCCAGGTCTGTTCGTTGATCAGAATGACGTCGTTCATCGAATAGAAGGGATGATCGAGGACGTATTTCGTTACCTCGTGAAGGCCGTTAAAGGTTATGCCCGCATAGGTGGTGCCGAAACCGTCGACCAGTCCGCGATCCAGGGCCATGTAGACATCCGAGAACGGGATCGACACGGGCGCCGCACCGAGCGCTTCGGTAAAGGCGCGGATGGATCCGCTCGCACGGATCTTCAGGTCCGCGAAATCGTCCACGCTCTCGCCCTTGTCCTTGAGATAGTACCGGAATGCCGTGGCGGGCCCGCCACCGGCGTGGGCGTAGTACATCACGCCTCCCTTTTCGTGATGCGCCTTTGCCAGCAAGTCGAAAAGGCCCGTTTCCCTTTGCTCGGCCGGGCTCAGGCGGGAATAGAGAAGAACCATCCCTTCCGGAACAACGCCGGAATAATAGGACGTCATGCCGAGGATCACGTCGACGACGCCGTTTTGAAGCGCCTCGAACTGGTTCGCCGAGGGGATGACCTCATCCGCGCCGATGATCTTGATATTCACCTTTCCATCCGTGCGCTCCTCAACGAAGTCCTTGAACAACGCAATGGGCGCGGAGACGTAGCTGTCCGGATTGATCGGAAAGACGGCCTTCAATGTCACGGAATCGTCGGCCATTGCCGACCCCGCAAACAGCCCGGCCAGCGCGGTGGACACGATCGCGCCGATCCGCGGAAGGCCCTTTATGCTTTTGAATAGGGAAGTTCTCACTCTTTCTCTCCTCTGGAAGTGCCGATTTGCTGCCGCATGTGCTCCATGCCCCCTCCGGCAGCGATGATCTCACTCATGACCGGGGGAAGGGATTGACCCCTGATTTCCACGTTTTGGGTAAGATTCCTGATGATCCCCGTCTCGAAATCGACCGAAACCTCGTCGCCGTTCTGTATGGATTTTGCGATATCCTCGACCGGACACAAAAGCGGGACGCCGGCGTTGACGCAGGTTCGCGTCGGCGCGCGGGCCATCGATTCCGCAACGATCCCCACACCGCACCCCTTCAGGCCCAGAAAGCCCTGGATGTGGGCGTTTCCGAAGCCGAAATTCTTGCCGCCGACTACGATATCGCCCTCGCGCACTTCCTTGACGAAGCGCGGCTCGAGCTGCTCGAAGCAGTGCTGGCTGAGGATCGACGGGTCATAGATTTGCTCGCGGGTCATGCTCAGCGGCATGATGCCGTCGTCGTTCGGAACGTTATCGCCGAACACCCAGGCCCGACCTTTCATTCTCAACGCCATCTGGACCTCACGTTTGTTTGTGGATTTCGGGATCGACGATGCGCCCGGCCACCGCGGCGCTGGCGGCGACGGTCGCGTTCGCGAGATAAATTTCCGCCGTTTGGCTGCCCATCCGTCCGGGTACGTTGCTGGTACCCGTGCCGATGCAGACCTCGCCATCCGCCAGTGGCGCCAAGGCGCCGTAGCAGGGCCCGCAGGTTGGCGTCATCACGACGGCACCAGCCAGCGCGAATCCCTCTAGCAGCCCTTCACGGGCGGCCTGGGCGTAGGTCTCCTGCGTGGTCGGGACGACGAACAACCGCACATCGGGGTGAACCTCACGCCCTTTGAGCACCTTGTATGCCGCGCGCAGATCTTCCATTCTTCCGCCGGCACACGAGCCTAGATAGACGTAATCCACTTTCTTGCCGTTGACTGTCGAGAGCGGCACGAGATTGTCCGGCCGCGGCGGCGCGGCGACCATGGGTTCCATTTCGCGCAGGTCGACCTCGATCTCTTCGGCAAAGATTGCGTCCTCGTCGCTGCGTAGAAGAGAGATTTCGCCAGAAATCCTGGGGGCGAGATAAGCTGATGACACCTCATCGGGCTCGACCACCGCCGATTTCGCGCCGAAATCCACCATCACGTTGCACAGGGTCATCCGGGCATCCATGTCGAGCTGGGGCGCCCTGAACTCGATCACCCGATAGTCGGCACGCTCGCGCGAGATCATCGCCGCGATCCTTTGCGCGACATCCCGGCTCATCACGCCTTCCCGGAGCGCTCCGGTAAGGGTCACGCGAATCGTCTCGGGAACCTTCAGCCAAATGGTGCCCGTGACGAGGGCCTGCATCGTTTCGTAATTGATCGGAACGCCGAGAGCGCCGACGCTGCCGAGGGTCGTGATGTGCGTGTCCGGGCCGATCGCAAGCATGCCCGGCGCCACGATACCCTTCTCGACGATGGCCTGGTGCGAAATGCCGTGGCGCCCCTGGTCGAAATACTGCGTGATACCAAACTGCTTGAGCTGTCCGCGCATCTCGCGGATTTCGTTGGCCGTGCGCAAGGACGTCGACGGCACCTCGTGATCGGCAAAGACGAAACAGCGCTCCGGATAGGCCAATTTCCGGATGCCTTCCGCTTCCAGCGTCGAGCAAAAATGAGGCATTTCCAGGTCGATCAACTGAAAGACATCGGGCTCTGCGAATACGACCTCGCCGATCTCCACGCTCTGTTTCCCACTGGCTCTGGCCAGTATCTTCTGGGCAAGTGTCATGTTCATTTCATGCTTTCCGGTCCCGAGGGCTCGTTTCGTCGTTACAGTAGAGGCGGTCATATTCCTCGCCGAGCGCGGTCAGTTCGTCCACGCCCATCAACGCGCCGAACTTCTCGAAAGGATAGAGCGGCGGCGGCGTCATGTTGCCAGTATGCGCGTTCTTGATCGCCTGGTATGCGGCTTGCGCGGCGGCCGACGCGGCGAGGCATGCGGTGACCGGAAAGACGATCATCCGCACACCGCAGCCCATCAGGTCGCGAACCTGAACCTCGGCCTCATCGTCATCTTCCGGGGCGATACCGACCAACGGGAGATCGACGTTCGCGGATATCTTTTCGAGATCGCTGCGCCTGTGTATTCCCTCGACGAACAGGGCGTCGACACCCGTTGCGGCATAGGCATCGGCCCTGCGCAGCGCCTCGTCGAGACCGAAACTGCTGAGCGCGTCCGTGCGCGCGACGATCACCAGGTTGTCATCCAGCCTGCTGTCGACCGCGATACGCAGCTTCTTGACCATTTCCGTGGTCGGAACGACACGGATACCCGACATGCGCCCACACTTCTTGGGATATTGCTGATCTTCAAGCTGAAGGCCGGCCGCGCCCGCCGCCTCGAAGCCCAGCACCGTCTGACGCACGTTCAGAAGGCCGCCATACCCGGTGTCAGCATCGGCAACGAGAGGCGCCGTCATGACCTCCGACATCCTCTCCACGCACTGCCTCATGTCCGTGTAGGTGGCGATCCCCAGATCCGGCAGGCCCAGAAAGGAGGCGACGACACCGTATCCGGTCATGTAGACGGCTTCGAAATCCGTCTCGTTGGCGATGCGCGCCGAGATCATGTCGTGAATGCCGGGAACCATGACCGACCGCGGCTCTGCCAGCAAACGCTTGAGCGCCTGCCTCTTGCTCCTGGAGTCACTCATCTCGGCCATCCCCCTTTAATTCAAACGCGTTCGGATTTACATGACGGCGTGAACTCGGGGGTGCTTTTACCTTTAGGTTAGCCATGCTTCCAGTTTATTATCGTTATGTTAGCATAAGAATGTTTAATTCTCGTTCACTGCCAATGCCTGACGAAACCGTGCCGAACTTCTCTGGCTCGTAGCGCGGCAAAGGGCTCGCGAGGGATTGTGTCGCAAAGATATCCGCGGGCTAAACGCAAGCGTTTTGCTGGACACAGTTATCCTGCCAGCGCTGCGAACTGCTGAAAGGCGGTGCCGCCGTTGCCAACAAGCTGACCCTTTCGGATCATATGCGCGGTCTCGATTCCGGCGAGGGTCGCCTGCGCAGCAGCGAAGGATTTGAAGCCCTGCATCGGCCGGGTCAGCTTCTTGATGAAGCGGTGGTCCTGCTCCACGATGTTGTTGAGGTATTTGACCTGCAGAACCTCGATCAGCCAAATCCAGCCACTCAGGATCAGCAGCATGTTCATGTTCTCCAAGCCGCCAAGTTGGCGCCGCTCTTGTCGATCACGACCTTGTCGGGCCAGCCGTTGCTTTGGATCGTTCGGGTGAAGAACGCGGTAGCCGCAGACCCGTCGCGGCGCTCCGAGAGCATGAAATCAAGGGTATTGCCCCTCTTGTCGACCGCTCGGTACAGGTAAGCCCACCGGCCTTTCACCTTGATGTAGGTTTCATCGGCATTGCCAAGTTGATTCCTGCGTTCTGTCGGGATAGGCGGGCATCATGAAAATCGTACCGACAATGCCGCGCCTGAAGGGCTTTCGTTTTCCCCGCGAGATCATCTCCTATGCCGTCTGGGCTTACCATCGGTTTGCGCTCAGCACGGCCGATGTAGAGGATCTTCTTGCCGAACGTGGCGTGGTTGTCAGCCGCGAATCCATTCGGTTGTGGGTGAACCGGTTCGGCGCCCATTTTGCCGCCTGCATCCGGAGGGATCGACCGACTACAGGGGACAAGTGGCATCTCGACGAGGTAGTTGTGCCGATCAACGGCGTGAGGTACTGGCTCTGGCGGGCAATCGACGCAAACGGAGATGTGCTCGATAT
>JAUIDM010000390.1 GCA_030428915.1 Alphaproteobacteria bacterium
GGCAATGCCACAGACAAGGTCCGCCAGAGGGGACATGACGGCCTGCCGACATTCGGTGTCGGTCGCGACCTGTCCAAGGTGCAGTGGCAGGCGATTTTCCGGCAGATGATGGGGTACGACCTGATCCGCCCCGATCCCGAACGCCACGGCGCCTTCCGCATGACCGATGCGGCGCTGCCGATCCTGCGCGCGGAGGCGGCGATCACCCTGCGGCGCGACACGATCCGCAAGGCTGTGTCCAAACCGGTTGTAAAGACACTTGTTTCGGAGGAAGACGCACCGCTTCTGTCGGCGCTGAAGGCGAAACGGCGCGCTCTGGCCGAGGCGGCAAGGATGCCCGCCTATATGATCTTTCCCGACCGCACGCTGATCGAGATGGCAGAGATGCGACCCGCATCGCTGGATCAGATGGCGAGGATAAGCGGGGTCGGTGCGAAAAAGCTCGAAAGTTATGGCGCGGCCTTCCTGGAGGTCATCACCGGCGCAGTGGAAGAAATGCATCCCGCCCGCCGGAAGCTGGCCGGCCGCGCGGCCGGCGAGGTGTTCGACCGTCTGATGGCAGTGCAGGCGGAACTGGCGCGCGGTCCCGATGGCATCGACAAATATCTCAGCTGCACGCATTCGACGCTGAGGAATATTGCCGAAACCCGACCCGCAACGCTCGCGGATCTGGAGCGGGTTCAGGGAATGGGCGAACAGAAGGCCGCCCGTTTCGGTGCGGCATTTCTCGACGTGCTTGCGTCGGACGCCTGAAACCGTCTCTGGCAATACCGGTTCAAGCCCACCCTGAGTCGGTAACTTGTCCAGTTTAACCTACCCGAGAGCGCACCTTCAATCATCGCCCCGGACACTGTCCGCTGGCTGGTTCTGGCCTGTCGCTGGCCGGACATTCGACGGGCAGAACTCATTAATCTTGGCTGCAATGGCCGCCTTTTTCAGGGGTTTCGTCAGATGGTGGTCGATCCCGGCGGCCAGTATGGCTTCGCCGTCCCCATCCACCGCATGGGCAGTCACCGCAACTATGGGAGTGCGGGTCAGGCCGCTTTCCGCCTCGATGGCACGGATCGTGCGGGCCGCTTCGCGCCCGTCCATTTCAGGCATCGAGATATCCATGAACACCAGGTCCGGACGGAAGCTGCGCCATAGTTCGACCGCTTCGCGACCGTTGCCCGCGAATTGCAGGTCGACATCGAAATCGGCAACCATCTTGCAGAAGACCAACTGGTTGGTGCGGTTGTCCTCGGCCGCCAGAATGCGCATTTGCCTGCGCCCGCCTGCCGAGGCTTCCGGCCCGGCCGGAACCGGCGTCAAGGCATCGTCCGTCGCGCCGGGATAGGACAGATCCTGAAGGATCCGGAACAGCTCGGATCGAAGGATCGGCTTTTGCAGGACGGCAGCAATATCCCCGGTCGTGGCTTCCGCCGGATCGGGGAGCGAGGAGAGGAGCAGGATCGGCGCCGCGACCCCGGCGGCCCGCAACGCCGTCACCAGTTCCGGCCCGGCCATTCCAGACATATCGTGGCCCGTCAGGATCACATCGAATGCGTGGCCCGCCGCCACCGCCTGCAACGCCTCCGGTGCGCTGCGGCACATCGTGACCTCCAGCCCGTAGGTCTGAAGCTGGCGTTCAAGGATCACCCGGTTGATCTGGACATCATCGACGATGAGCGCGCGTTTCAGCAGGATTGGGCGGTGCGGTTTGTCGGTGACACCCAAGGGTTCAGCCGGGGCAAAGGTCACACGGAAGCCAAAGCACGATCCCTGTCCGGGCTCGCTTTCGGCCCAGATCGTGCCGCCCATCAGTTCCACCAATTGCCGCGTGATCGCCAGACCCAGACCGGTGCCCTCGAACTTGCGGTTCGCCTGCTCCTCGACCTGATTGAACTCTCCGAAGATATGGTCGATCTGGTCAGGCGCGATGCCTATCCCAGTATCCTCGACAGTGACATGCAGATCAAAGCGCCCGTCGGCCAGTTCCAGCCCGACCACCCGTGCCAGAACATGCCCACGTGACGTAAACTTGACCGCATTACCCAGTAGGTTCGTAAGAATCTGCCGGACCCGACCGGGATCGCCAATAAAACGGGTTGGCGGGAAGATGTCGAAGTCGACCAACAGCCTGACCCCCTTGTCCTGCGCCGAAGGCTGCAACAGGAGGATCACCTCATGAAGACAGCGCTCCAGATCGAAGGGTTCGGGGAAAAGCTTCAGCTTCTCCGCCTCGATCCTGGAAAAATCGAGCACGTCGTTGATGATGGTCAGCAACGCCTCGCCCGAGGATTTTATCGTCTCGGCGAAAAGCCTCTGTTCCTCATTCAGATCGGTCTCGGCCAGAAGTTCCGCCATGCCGACGACCCCGTTCATCGGCGTGCGGATTTCGTGGCTCATATTGGCGAGAAACGCCGATTTCGCACGGTTCGCTGCCTCCGCCCGCGCCCGCGCCTCCTCCAGCTCTGCCTCGCGCTGCGTCGCTTCGGTTATGTCGAGCACCATCGACACCATGTCGCCATCGCTGCCGCGCCGGTCGATGAAGCGGATATGGCGGCCGTCGGTCAGCCGCACCATCTTGGGCGGAACACTGGCCTGGGTGATCCGCGCGGTCATCTCGTGGCACCAGTCGTGAATGTCCGAACCGCTCAGATCGACAATTCCAGCAGCGGCCAGCGTCTCAACAACCGCATCGTAATGCATTCCGGTTCGCACCGCCTGCGACCCACCGAAGAGGGCGAACCACGCGCCATTCGCCGCAACGAGGTGCATGCTGGTATCGAAAATGGCAAAGCCATCCTGAATCGTCTCGACCGCTTCCCAAAGCCGCCGTTCGGCAATTTCGGCCGCATTGGTCGCGCGGCGCAGGTCGGACAGGGCCTGACTGTTCTGCCCTTTCAGAGCTTCCGCTTCGCAACGCGCCTGTTCCAGACCGTGACGCTGTTCGACAATCTGATCGGAAAGATGACGGGCATGACGTGAAAGCTGCGAATTGGCTGCGAACAGTTCACGCTTTTTTTGTTCCAGCAGACGTTCGGCGGCCAGACGCGCGCGTCGTTCCCTGGCGAGTTTCTCGGCTATGCTCACATCCCGTCTCCGGCCGGTCGGCACGGGCGCCAACCCGCGCCCGGGTCACAATCAAGGATCGGGGTGAAAGAACGTTTAAATGCCGCGTTCCTCCCGGGTGTCGTGCTTGCGAATCCTGTTGCCGACTGCCAGCATCAGGCCATTGACCGGAAATGGAGTTTTCGATGCGCGCCCTTGTGACAGCAGCCCTTGCGGCAAGTCTCCTTTTGGCCGGCAAAGCGCCGGCACAGGACCTGATTCCAGAACGGCGCGCGGTTCTGATTGACGACGTGGACTTCCCGGGCGGCGATCTGCGGGCGCTCTATGACGTGGGTTTCGATGCCTGTCAGGCGGCCTGCCTGTCGGACACGGCCTGCGCCGCCTTCACCTATAACCGCCGCGCCTCCTCCTGCTTCCCAAAGTCCGTGGCGGGAGAGGCTGCACCCTATGCTGGTGCCATTTCGGGTCATGTGCTGGAAGCTGGTTCAGGCGCGGCGGACCGGGCACGGCTGAGAGCGGCAGAGGTG
>JAUIDM010000391.1 GCA_030428915.1 Alphaproteobacteria bacterium
GACCTTGCCCGCGCCGATGAACCCGCGCGTCGTCTCGACGCCAAGGCATTTGCCGCCTTCGATGCGGAATCCGGTGACTTCGCAGTTCTGGATGATATCGACGCCGCGACTATCGGCACCGCGTGCGTAGCCCCAGGCGACCGCGTCGTGCCGCACCGTGCCGCCGCGCGGCTGCAACAGCCCCCCCTTGATCGGAAAGCGCGCATTGTCAAAGTTGAGAAACGGCGCGATCCGGCGGACACCTTCGGCATCCAGAAGCTCTGCATCGACCCCGTTCAGCCGCATGGCGTTGCCGCGCCGCCGCATCGCGTCGCGCTGGGCGTCGGTATGGCAGAGGTTGAGCACGCCGCGCTGACTGACCATCGCGTTGAAGTTGAAATCCTGCTCCAGCCCCTCCCAGAGTTTCATCGAGAATTCGTAAAAGGGCTCATTCCCGTCCAGCAGGTAGTTTGAGCGGATGATGGTTGTGTTGCGGCCGACATTGCCGCCGCCAATCCAGCCTTTTTCCAGGACCGCGACGCGCGCCTGGCGGAACTCCTTGGCGAGATAATAGGCCGTCGCCAGACCATGTCCGCCACCGCCGATGATGACGATATCGTATCTGCTCTGGGGTTCAGGGTCGCGCCAGGCAGGCGTCCAACCCTTGTGCCCGGTCAGAGCCTCCTTGATCACCTTGAAGCCCGAGTATCGCATGACAATCCCGCTTTGCCGCCGTGCCACGATTACGGATATGCGGCTGGCTGGATATGTTCGGATCGGACATCGTCAGTGCGACTCGCGACATTGATCAAAGGCGGACAGGGGACGCTATTCGATGCGGGTCTGGGACTTCTTATCCAGGTACCGCGTGCGTTCGGCGCTGACACTCATTAGCCACTCAGCGACCTCCTGACGGCCCGGAAAGGCCGGGCGGTTGCGTGGGGTCAGCAGGTAGTAGCCGTGTTGCGTACGGACATGCCGGCCGCCCAGCGGCCGGACGAGCTTTCCCGCGTCGAGCAACTGATCGACAAGATGCCCCCAGCCAAGCGCCACGCCGACGCCATCGACGGCGGCATGGATCGACGGCGGATAGGTGTTGAACAGCATCGTGCGTTCCAGCCTGCGGAAGGATACGCCGATCTGGGTCAGCCAGGTGCGCCAGTTCATCCATTCGGTATGGCTGCTCGCCACCTCGATCAGTTGCGCATTCGGCAGGGCTTCGGCATCGCTGATGTCGGGATTGGCCGCCAGAAAGTCGGGCGAACAGACGGGAAAGATCGTCTCACCGAAAACGAGCTGCGCATCATAGCCAGGCCAATCGCCGTCACCGCGCAGGATGGTCAGGTCGACCGTTTCGGCAAGGCATTCCTCATCATCGTCCGACGCCACCAGCATGATGTTCAGATGCCGGTTTGCCTCGCGGAACTTTCGCAGTCGGGGGGTCAGCCACAGAGCAGCGACCGAATTCGTCGCCGCCAGAACGACGGGCCGGTTCTGTCCCGTCTTCAGCGTATCATCGGCCGCCGCCCGGAGCGCCTCGAGTGCGGGCTGGATTCGGGTCAGAAACTCCCGCCCGTATTGCGTCAGAGTCACCGATCGGTGACCGCGCTCGAAGAATGTGAGCCCGAAATGCAGTTCCAGAAGCCGAACCTTGCGACTGATCGCGGTCTCGCTGAGATTGAGTACCTTGGACGCACCGGCAAAGCCCATCTGCTCGGCAGCGGCCTCGAACGCCAGCAAATAGTCGAGCGGCGGCAGTGGCTTGGCGCGGTCGCGCGCATTGCTCCGGCTGCCACGATATTGCTTCACGACTACGCCAACCTTCCGCTGCCTGCTGCCATCGTGCGTTGGAGACCCAAATTAATCCAATGACCTGCATTTGCCATCAATTATTAGAGGCAAAGGCAAATAAAATTCTTCGCAGAGAAATATGCCAGTTTAGGCATGATCCTTGGCGGAACCCGGCGAAAATGGACCGGGACCCAAACTAAGAGATATCCAGGGAGACGTCATGAGACTTGCAGCCACGGTATCGCTTGCCGCCTTAGTCGCAGCATCCGCAACGGTTTCGAACGCCGCTGACAGTTCGGATCCGATCATCATTCCGATTCACAACTGGTCCAGCCAGATCGTGATGAGCCACGTCGTCGGCCAGATTTTCGAATCGATGGGCAACAACGTGGAGTTTGTCACCACCGACAGTCAGGCGGTCTATGAATCCGTCCGGCTTGGCGACGTGCACCTGGAAATGGAAGTCTGGGAAGGCGCGTTCGGCAAGTCGTTCCGTGAGGCTCTGGAAAAGGGCGGCCTGCACGACGCGGGCACCCACAACGCCGTGACCAGAGAGGACTGGTGGTACCCGGCATGGACCAAAGAATCTTGCCCGGGCCTGCCGAGCTGGGAGGCACTGAACGAATGTGCCGCGGTGTTCGCCACGCCCGAGACCGGCGACAAGGGCCGCTTCCTTGGCGGGCCGGTCGACTGGCTGAAGCACGATCAGGAACGCGTCGATGCGCTTGGCATGAATTTCGTCGTGGTCAACGCCGGTTCCGCTGCGGCCCTTTGGGCCGAAATCGGTGCGGCAGAGGCCGACAAGAAGCCCGTCGTGGTCTTCAACTGGACCCCGAACTTCGCGGAAGCCGTCTGGCCGGGAGAGTTCGTCGAGTTTCCCGAATGGGTCGACGGTTGCGACAAAGACCCCGCCGTGGGGCCCAAGCCCGACGTGACCTATGATTGCGGCAACCCGGCGAACGGCTATCTGAAGATCGCTGCCTGGGACGGAATGAAGGAAAAGTGGCCCGCCGCCTATGGCACGCTGACCCAAATTTCCTTCACCAACCCGCAGATCGCCGAGATGGCAAAGCTTGTCGACATTGACGAGATGGAGCCCGAGGACGCAGCGGCCGCGTGGCTCGAGGCCAATGAGGATGTGTGGAAGCCCTGGACCGGCGGTTCCTGATCACCATCACCGGGTTCCGGGGGGCATCCCCCGGAACCGACCTTTCACAGAATCGGGACATACATGACTGACACCACCCCTGTCATTTCCTGCAAGAATGTATGGAAGCTTTTCGGGCAGAAACCTGAGGCCTATCTCGCGAACGCCCGGTCGCGCAGCTTCGAGGAAATCCGGCAGGACGGCTATATCGCAGCTGTGCGCGATGTCTCCATCGAGGTCGGGCGGGGTGAGATGCTGGTCATCATGGGCCTGTCGGGATCGGGCAAATCGACGCTCGTCCGCTGCATGTCGCGCCTGATCGACATCACCGGTGGCGAGGTCATCGTCGACGGGCAGAACGTGATGTCGCTGAACGAAAAGGAACTGATCGAACTGCGCCGCCGCAAGATGGGGATGGTGTTCCAAAGCTTCGGCCTTCTGCCGCATCGCACCGTGCTCGACAATGTCGCCTTCCCCTTGGAGATGCGCGGACAGGACCGGCATGACCGGCGCGAGCGGGCGCTGGAGGTCATCAAGCTTGTCGGTCTTGAGGGCCGCGAAGAATACTTCCCGCGCGAATTGTCCGGCGGTCAGCAGCAGCGCGTCGGCATTGCCCGCAGCCTCGCGATCGAGCCGGACATCTGGTTCCTTGATGAGCCTT
>JAUIDM010000392.1 GCA_030428915.1 Alphaproteobacteria bacterium
GGGACTTGAGGCCTATGGCAGGCTTTCGCGCGGCTCCATGGGACGCACCGTTCAGGCGCTGCAAATCTGCCGCCGCAAAATCGAGCAGCATGAGGTCAAACGCATGCGGCTGGTGGCGACAGAGGCCTGCCGTCGCGCAAAGAATGCGGGCGAATTCCTGCGCATGGTGCAGCGTGAGACGGGTTTGCCGCTGGAGATAATCGAGCCGGAGGAAGAGGCGCGTCTTGCCGTCGTATCCTGCGCGCCCCTCGTCTCCACGAAGACCGAGCAGTTGCTGGTTGTCGATATCGGCGGCGGTTCGACTGAGTTGGTTTGGATCGATCTGTCTGCTGTTCCGCGTCAGGAGCGGCCGCGTGCGATCATGCGGCTGCATGCGGGGTTCCACCCGCCCGAAAGTCCGTTCCCGGCAGCCAAGGTCGTGGACTGGATTTCGGTGCCGCTGGGAGTCGCGACGCTCAAGGATCAGTTCCACGATGTGGAGGACGACGCCGCGCGGTTCGCGTTGATGAGCTGGTTTTTCGAGGAAAATCTCGCTGATTTCTCTCCCTACAACGCCTCGCATCCGCGCGAGGGGTTCCAGATCATCGGCACGAGCGGCACGGTGACAACGGTCGCTGCCAGCCATCTGGGCCTTAAGCGTTATGACCGGACCAAGGTCGACGGGCTGCGCATGACCTCGGACCAGATCGATCGCGTGATCCGCGACTATCTGCATCTGGGGCCGGAGGGGCGTCGGAACGACCCGCGCATCGGCCGCGACCGCCACTCGCTGATCATGTCGGGTGCTGCGATTCTTCAGGCGCTTATGCGCATCTGGCCGACAGACAGGCTGTCGGTAGCCGACCGGGGCCTGCGCGAGGGATTGCTCTATGCCCAGATGTCGGCCGACGGAGTTCTGGAAGACGGGCCGTTCTAAGCCAGCATCCGCCCGCGATTGCCTTGGCGGCGCAGGGTGCGTATTTGAACCGAGATCAAGAACAGAGGGCCCATTTCGGGCAAACGACATGGCGAAGACACCTTCGGGCAAGACATCGGGGCGCGGGCAGCGGGATCTTCGGGTGCGGGTGAAGACCGCGAAGGGGCGCAAGCTGTCCTCAACCCTCTGGCTCGAACGCCAGTTGAACGATCCCTACGTGCAGAGGGCCAAGAAGGAAGGCTACCGGGGCAGGGCGGCGTACAAGATTCTCGAGCTCGACGACAAGTTCCGGTTTCTCGTACCCGGTGCGCGCGTCGTCGATCTGGGCTGCGCGCCGGGGGGCTGGTGCCAGATCGCGGTCGACCGGGTGAATGCGCTCGGCCAGAAATCGGGCAAGAAGGTGGGCACGGTTCTGGGCGTGGATCTGCAGGAGGTGGAGCCGATTGCAGGGGCCGAGATTCACCAACTCGACTTCCTCGCGGACGATGCCGATGAAAAGGTCAAGGCGTGGCTGGGCGGCAAGGCCGATGTGGTCATGTCCGACATGGCGGCAGCGGCATCGGGACACAAGGGCACTGATCACCTGCGCATCGTGGCACTTTGCGAAGCTGCCGCCTATTTCGCCTTCGACGTGCTGGAGGAGGGCGGAACCTTCGTTGCCAAGGTGCTGGCGGGCGGGGCCGAGAACGAGTTGCAGGCGCTGCTCAAACGCGCGTTCGCCAAGGTCGCGAATGTGAAACCGCCTGCAAGCCGCGCCGACAGTTCCGAGAAATTTGTCGTCGCAACGGGGTTTCGGGGCGTTCCGGAGGAGGAGCGCCGGGACGACTAGGTTCCGGTGCTGACGCAGAGCCCCTCGATCAGGACCGCGGCCGGGGTCGTGCATTCGAAGGAATAGTAGCTGACCGTCATCTGCGGCGCGCGCATAACGCCGGGCCGCCCTTCCAGATCGCGGGCCAGTCGGAAGTCCTGACGGAACTGGCCCGGGCTGACATTGATCCTCTGCTGTGGGGAGACGAGCACATCGACAACGGGCCTGCCCGGTCCGAACAGTCCTGCCGGGATCAGGACGGGCAACGCGTCGCGATTGGCGGACAGGAAGTCTTCATCGAGATGGGTCGCCGTGACTTTCGCGACCTTGGCAATGGGTCCCTGCACGGTGCGCAACGGGTCGTGCTGGCGCAGAAGCTTGAGGGGCACGTCGCCAAAGGCGGTCGATGCCCTGGCCGTACCGACAAAGCCAGGCAGGGTCCAGACGAGCGGCGCGATCGCGCGTTCCCGGAGTCGGGATTGCACGACGGACGGCGATGCCGCGTCGAAGGTTTGGCCAATTTGGGGAGCGCGGGTCAGTTCCATTCCTTTCAACTCATATGTCCGTCTACCAGCTCCGATTAAACATTATCGGCCTGCGGGAGCGGGCAAATTCAAGGCGTGGTCGAAAGGGAACCCGTGCTTTGATTACGGTTTGCGGTTGCAACGTCGGCGCATGATTGCCGGTCTGTGGAAACAATCGGGCTGAAATTGTGCACGGATGGCGGCCTTGTGCGGACAGGCCCAAGGGATTGTTGGGCGGCTGCACTGCTATCATCGTCGGACGCGACGACGATGAATTTTCTCTCTGTCGGACCCGATCTCGTCTTGGCGGCCGGAAACACAGCATTTCCCGTTCGTCAAAAATACCTTGCGTACGGATTCCGCTGAACGATCCGATCAGTATCAATGTGATTGTTGCCTCGAATCCGATTGCGGTCGAGATGCCAATGGTTGGTTGGACCAGTTTCGCCGTCGGCCAGCACCGGCACGCACGGGCTCGTACATACCCGACCCGCGACATCGGCGCACATCCCATTGGCGATGCGCGCGCAAGGCATTATGCTTCGCGCCATGATCGCAGAGCTTGGCCACTTCACCCTTATCCTCGCCCTCATGGTGGCCGTCGTTCAGTCGGTCGTGCCACTTGTCGGCGCACACAAAGACTGGCGCGGATGGATGGCGATGGCGGGGCCTGCCGCGACCGCGCAATTCCTGTGCATCGCGATTTCTTTCGCCGCGCTGACCTGGGCCTTCATCGCGTCGGATTTCTCGCTCAGGCTCGTCACGCTCAACTCCCACACGGCGAAACCGATGCTCTACAAGATATCGGGCGTCTGGGGAAACCATGAAGGCTCGATGCTGCTCTGGGTGCTGATCCTCGCGCTTTTCGGCGCGTCGGCGCATTGGTTCGGGCAGGGGCTGCCCGACCGGCTGAAAGCACGGGTTCTGAGCGTTCAGGCGATGATCGGCGTGGCGTTCCTCGCCTTCATCCTCTTCACATCGAACCCGTTCCTGCGTCTGGCGGAGCCGCCTTTCGACGGGCGGGACCTGAACCCGCTCTTGCAGGATCCCGGTTTGGCCTTCCACCCGCCGTTTCTCTATCTCGGCTATGTCGGGCTTTCGATGGCCTTTTCCTTTGCAGTCGCCGCCCTGATCGAGGGGCGCGTGGACGCGGCCTGGGCGCGCTGGGTGCGGCCATGGACGCTTGCCGCCTGGATGTTCCTGACGGTGGGCATCGCGCTTGGCTCGTGGTGGGCTTACTACGAACTCGGCTGGGGCGGCTTCTGGTTCTGGGATCCGGTCGAAAACGCGAGCTTCATGCCGTGGCTTATTG
>JAUIDM010000393.1 GCA_030428915.1 Alphaproteobacteria bacterium
ATCTGTCGTCCTGATCGCGCGAAACACGCCCACCGTACCGCTACTACGCCCCGATCAGGCGCTGCGGCACCCTTCCGCCGCCAGCCCGGTGAATAACGTGGGCCCACTGGCCGGTGGCGGGTCTGAGCCGCGCTATGCCTGCAATGGGGTGATCACGCTTTCGGAGGTCCCGAAAACCATAATCGAAGGGATGCTCTCGAGCTTCGCCGGGCGCTGCGCCTTCTCGGGCGGGTCCTGGCGCATCCACGCGGGGGCCTGGCGCGCGCCAGATGTCGCGCTGACCTCGGACCATGTCCGCGAAGGCGGGCTGACCTTGGCGACGCGCGTGACGATGTCGTCGAACTTCAACGGCGTGCGGGGGCAGTTCGTCAGCCCTGAGAACGATTGGCAGCCCGACGACTTCCCGGCCTACGCGAGCGATGTCTATCTCGCCGAGGACGGTGGTGAACGGAAATGGCGCGATATCTCGCTGCCCTTTACGATCTCGGCTGCCATGGCGCAGCGACTTGCCAAGATAGAGCTGGAACGCGCGCGTCGGCAGATGACGGTGCGGCTGTCGGGGAAGCTGTCGGCCTGGGCAGCCACCGTCGGGGATGTAGTGACACTGTCCTACGCGCGCTGGGGCTTTGCGGCGAAGCCCTTTGAGGTGCATGGGGTGAGCCTCGATCTGACAGCTTCGGGCGATGGTGCACTTCTCTTGCCCGAGCTGGTCCTGCGCGAGACCTCGCCTCTCGTTTATGACTGGTCAGCGTCTGAGCAGCAGATTTATTCGGCCGCCCCGAGAACAGCGCTGCCCAATGCCTATGACATACCGGCACCCGGCGCGCCGCAGGTCGCCGAAGACCTCTATGTCACGCGGGATGGTGGCGGGCTGAAGGTACTCGCCAAGATTAGCTGGGAGGCGTCGCCGTCGGGCTTCGTGGCGCAGTATCAGCTGCAGGTGCGGCAAGGCGGGATCGGCGAATGGATCGATTATGGGCGGACGGATGGCACCACGCTGGAAATCCGCGACATCGCCCCCGGAGCTTGGTCCTTCCGCGTCAAAGCGATCTCGGTCTTGGGCGTCTCCTCGCCCTGGCAGGAGACAGCGGTCGAAATCCTCGGGCTCACCGCGCCTCCGGCCCAACTCGAGAATGTGACGCTGCAAACGGCGGGTGGCCTTGCGATCCTGAAGTGGACGCGTTCGGCTGATCCCGACGTCCGCGTGGGCGGCAACATCGTGATCCGGCACTCAAAGGAAGCAACAGCAACCTGGGCCGACAGCTATTCGATGGACCGGGTGTCGGGCGGTGAAGCCATCGCCGTCGTACCCTTGAAACCCGGCACGTATCTCGTGAGGGCTGAAGACAGCGGCGGCCGCGCCGGGCCTGAGACCCGGGTCTCGACCAAGGGCGCGCAGGTGCTGGCCTTCTCGACCTTGGACTTCCTGCAGGCCGATCCTGGCTTCTTCGGCCCGAAATCAGGGCTGCAGGTCACGGGTGCGAACCTGACGCTCGCCACGGCGACGACAAATGGCGTGACACAGGTAAGTACGATGGAGGGGCAGTACGCCTTCGCAGCCGGCCTCGACCTTGGAGGCCCGCGCGGTTCAGGCGCGGGCGTTTCTTACGACGAAGGATGCGTCCTACACGCCCATCGTCAGCCAGTTGCGGCTCTATGCCGATGAGGTCGTTTGATGGCGCAGACATCGAGCTTTGTGATCGCGAACGATGCGGGCGCAGCCGTTCGGGCGCGGATCAATGAGGTGATTGCGGCGCTGCAGTCGACGAGTGCGGGGCCCTCGGCGCCAACGGCAACCACGGCGGGCATGCTCTGGGTCGATACCTCGGTCTCGCCGCCCGTCTTGCGCAGGCGCAATGCCACGAATACGGGCTGGGATGCGCTGCTTGATGCGGCAGGCAATCTGGCGGGGCTCGCCAACGCAGCCATGGCACGTACGAACCTTGGCCTCGGGACAATGGCGACGAAGTCGGCGGCCGAATACGACGCAGCGATTGCGGCAAAAGCTGCGCTGTCCGGCGCGACCTTCACCGGCGTCGTCACGGCCCCGAATTTCGTCTCTTCGTCCGACGCCCGCCTGAAATCCGATGTTGAGACCATCGTCGACGCGCTGGCCTTGGTCAGCGCCTTGCGCGGCGTGCGCTTCACCATGGATGGCAGCCACCAGATCGGCGTCATCGCCCAAGAGGTCGAGACCGTCCTGCCCGAAGTCGTGCGGGTGGGCGAGGCGGGTCAGCTCTCGGTCGCTTACGGCAATATCACCGGCCTCTTGATCGAGGCCGTCAAGGAACTGGCTGCCCGGGTGGCGGCGCTTGAGGAGGCACGCCCATGAATGACGGTGGGTTCATCGACATGATCAACTCGTTCTTCGGTGGGGCCGTGACCACACTGATCGGCGCCTTTACGGGACGGCTGATGTGGCATTCGGGCGAGGTGAAGCTCGGCAACCGCCGCTTCTTCGGCAAGGAACTCCTCTGGGAAATCCCCGTCGCCGTCGGCATGGCGCTGATTGGGGAGGCTGCGGCACGTTACATCGGCCTGTCGCAGCCGGTCTCGACGGGGTTTGTGGCAACGCTCGCCTATCTCGGACCCCGCGGGGCGGAAGCGCTGCTCGCCGCCTGGCTCTGCCGCAAGAAATAACCCGCCCACCACTCACAGAAATCCTGCACGCCGTCCCATCCGGGGCGGCGTTTTGCCTTGCATGGGAGACGACCATGACGCCATTCGACATCGCCCGCAGCTACGTCGGCACGACCGAGGGGCCGGGCCCCGCCGACAATCCCATCGTCATTGAGATGTATGCCTCGGTCGGCCACGATTGGGTCGAGCATGACTCTGTGGCTTGGTGCGCGGCATTTGTCGGGCATTGCCTCGAGCGGGCCGGGATCCGCTCGACCCGCAAGCTGACCGCACGGTCTTATCTCAACTGGGGCATCCCCATCGGGGTGGAAGACGCCCAGCAAGGCGACATCGGCGTGATCCCCCGCGGCAGTTCCAGCTGGCAGGGCCACGTCTTCTTCATCGACTGGATCGAGGGGCAATGGGTCTGGGGCCTTGGGGGCAATCAGGACGACGCCGTCAATGTGAAGCGCTATCCGGTTGCAAAGCTCCTCGGGGTGCGGCGTGCGGGCAATGTCGCGCCTGCGGTGACGACGTCCGTCGAGGCGGTGCAAGGACGTCTGAAGGAGCTCGGCTACCACGAGGTGGGTCAGATCGATGGAAAGATCGGGCCGCGCACCCGCGCTGCAATCCTGGCCTTTCGGCAGGACAACGATCTGGCCCTCGTGCCCATCATCGATGTGGCGCTGACCGATGCCCTGACCACGGCACGTCCGAGGCCGGTGGCGATCGAGCGCGCGACTGGCCAGCCCCTGGACAGCCGGATTGTCTCCGCTGCCAATGCCCAGATCGGGCTTGGGATTGTGGGCGCGGCAGGCTCCATCGGCAGCCAAATCGCCCCGGCGCTGGTCGAGGCGGAACAGGTCCGCGATCTGGCAGGACGCGTCTTCGCGCTGATCGGGCTCGAGAGCTCGCTGTCGGCAGCGCTGC
>JAUIDM010000394.1 GCA_030428915.1 Alphaproteobacteria bacterium
ACCGTGCCACCCGCGAAGTCGAGCGCGCCCATGTTGAAGATCAGCCCCGCGCCGTCCCAGACCATGTGGGCCACCGGGAAATAGACCACCGTCACCCAGAGCGCGGAAAACAGCATCACCGCGCCGAACTTGATGCGTTCGGCAAAGGCGCCGACGATCAGCGCAGGCGTGATCGCGGCGAAGGTCATCTGGAACGCGATAAAGACGTATTCCGGGATCACCACGCCCTCCGAGAAGGTCGCGGCCATGCTGTCGGGCGTTACACCCGAGAGGAACACCTTGCCAAAACCGCCGAAGAACGGCCCGGTCCCGCCGCCGAAGGCGAAGGAATAGCCGTAGACGACCCAGATCACCATCACCATCGCGGTGATCATGGTGCATTGCATCAAGACCGACAGCATGTTCTTCGACCGGACAAGCCCGCCATAGAACAGCGCAAGCCCCGGCAAGATCATGAACAGCACGAGCAGCGTGGAGACCATCATCCAGGCGACATCGCCCTTGTCCATGACGTCAGCCACTTCGGCCGCCGTTTCCTGCGCCACCGCCGGAAGTATTCCGAGCCCGGTCGCCAGACCGGCCAGCCCAAAGATTCTCATCATTTTCATCCCCTTGAAATTACCGCTCACAGCGCGTCCTCCCCGGTCTCTCCGGTCCTGACGCGCAGCGCATCCTTCAGGTCGAGGACAAAGATCTTGCCGTCGCCGATCTTGTCAGTCTTCGCGACCTTCGCGATGGTCGCGACGACATCGTCGGCCAGACTCGCCACGACCGCGATTTCCAGCTTCACCTTCGGCACGAAATTCACCGCGTATTCCGCGCCGCGATAGATCTCGGTGTGACCGGACTGTGTGCCGAAGCCTTTGATTTCACTTACCATCATGCCCCTGACGCCGATCGCGGTCAGCGCTTCGCGCACCTCGTCGAGCTTGTAGGGCTTGATCGCCGCAATGATGTATCTCACGTCCCTCTCCTTCTGAGACGGCCCGTGTCGGGCCTCCGCGCCAGCGAAAACGCTGCAGTGCAGCATGGCAAGGCGCAGCGCTGTGCGTTTCGCAGCGGAACAGGAAAAGTTCGGATCGACGGCAGGATTCCGGCGGAATGCCGCTTTTTTAGGCATGGAGTGAAGCGAAACGTGAACCGTCACGGCTCCACATTCCCGCATCATGCCTGTATGGTCGCGCCGCAAGAGCAGGTATCAGGTCTTCGGAACAATGAGCAAAACGGGCGGCAAAAAACCCCCTCTGATCGCCGAGCGGCGCTATTCCAAGGCCGCGCCAAAGGCAAAGCCCAAGGCAGCGCCGAAGCGGACGCGGGCGGCAAGACCACGCAAAGCTGCGCGCAAGTCGAGTTGGCCGGTACGGCTTGTCACCGGCTTTGTCGGGCTGATCTGGCGCGCCCTCTGGGGTGTCGGCTGGCGTCTTGGCGCGATGGGGGCGATCATTCTCGGTCTCTTCACGCTTTACTACTACGCCCAGCTTCCCGCGCTGGAGACGCTTATCGACGCCCGCACCAAGGGTTCTGTCACGATGCTTGACCGTGAGGGACGGGTGTTCGCCTGGCGTGGCGAGACCTTCGGCGGCCAAATCGCGTCGGACACCGTGTCGCCCTACCTCAAGAACGCCATCATCGCGACCGAGGACAAACGCTTCTATCGCCATCTTGGCATCTCACCACGGGGCATCGCGTCGGCGATCCGCATCAACATGCGCGAAGGGCGCGGGCCGTTGGAAGGCAACGGTGGCTCGACCATCACCCAGCAGGTGGCGAAACTGATCTGCCTGGGCGTGCCATATGACCCGAAGCAATGGAAAAGCGAGGCAGATTACGAGGCTGACTGTCGCGTCTCGTCCAAATGGCGCAAGCTGAAAGAGGTGCCCTTTTCCTTCGCGATGGAGGCGAAATACGGCAAGGCCAATATCCTCACGCTCTACCTCAACCGCGCCTATCTCGGCGCCGGCGCGCGCGGGTTCGAAGCCGCCGCCCAGCGCTATTTCGGCAAATCCGCGAATGAGGTGAACCCGGCGCAGGCGGCGATGCTGGCTGGTCTTCTGAAGGCGCCGACACGCTATGCACCGACGGGCGATCTGCAACGCGCGCAGGACCGGGCGGCGGTGGTTCTGGCGCTGATGCATGATCAGGACTACCTGACCGACCTGCAATACAAGGAGGCGCTCGACAATCCCGCGCGGCTCTCTCAGGCGGCGGAGGCAAAGGCGGGCGGCTATTTCGCAGACTGGGTAATGGAGTCGGGACCCACATTCCTGACCCAGGACACGACCGAGGATGTGGTGGTCAAGACGACGCTGGACCAGGACATCCAGAACTCCGCCGAAGTGGCCTTGGCCAATGTGTTCGATACAAAGGTCAAGGAGGGGTCGGTCGCACAGGCCGCCATCGTCGTCATGTCGGCCGATGGCGCGGTGCGCGCGATGGTGGGCGGACGCAAGACGCAGGTCTCCGGCGCGTTCAACCGGGCGACGCAGGCGCTCAGGCAAGTGGGCTCCACCTTCAAGCCCTTCGTCTATGCCGCCGCCCTCGATCTTGGTTATGACATGAACGCATACGTCGAGGACGCGCCCTTCTGCATAAACGTCAGGGGATCGGGCGAGTGGTGTCCGCAGAACTACGAAAAGACATTCCGTGGCATGATCACGCTGACGGATGCGCTGGCTTACTCGATCAACACCGCCACGGTGCGCGTCAGCCAGTCGGTCGGGCTGGACGCCGTGCGCAAGGTTGCGGCGGATTTCGGGCTTGAATCCGATCTGGCGCAAGGCCCGGCGATCGTGCTCGGCTCCTCGGGTGCGACACTTCTCGAGATGACGGGCGCGTATGCAGGTATCCTCAACGGCGGCTCGGCGGTGCGGCCCTACGGGCTCGTGGAACTGCGCATTCAGGGCGATGATACTGCGCTGATGGGACAGGAGGGCGGGATTGGCGAGCGCGTGATCTCAGAGCGCGCGGCAAAACAGCTGACTTATATGATGACCCAGGTGATCGATCGGGGCACGGGCGGCCGGGCGCGTCTTGACGGGCGTCAGGCGGCAGGCAAGACCGGCACGACCTCGGACTACCGCGATGCCTGGTTCATCGGCTTCACCGCGGATTATGTCGTCGGTGTCTGGATGGGCAATGACGACAACTCGCCCCTGACCGGGGTGACGGGTGGTGGATTGCCCGCCGAAATCTGGCATGAGGTGATGGCCCGGATCGAGGCGGACCTGCCCGCAACACCGCTGCCGATGATCCGGCCCGATGAACTGCCCGCACCGCAATGGCAGGGTCAGACCTATGACAGCGGCCCGGTCGCTCAGCAGCAGCCAGCCCCCGGCAGGCAGCGTCAGAGCGACCCGATCACTGAGCTTCTGAATGCCATTCTCGGCGGCAACTGACCGCGATGCCGGCAAGTAAGGTGGGTAAAATCCCGCTTTACTTCAGGCGTGATCGGCTTTTCAGCCCGCCCGTGAAAGATCGGCCGCCAGCGCGCCGATATCGCCGCGGCGTTTGTCGAGCATCGCACCGATTTCGGT
>JAUIDM010000395.1 GCA_030428915.1 Alphaproteobacteria bacterium
AATTCTTCCGGCAAAGCTTCGGTCCTAAGGGGGCAACGGCATGACCAGGACAGAGACAAGGGCGCAGGGTGCGATCCCGCCGCGCCCGCCATCAACGGTGATGACGCTGGCCCGCATGGGCTCGTTCCACCAATGCCGCCTTTCGTTCATGCGGGTGCTTCTGCGCCGCATGAAGGCAGAGAACTGGCGGTTCGAGCGGCGCCTGTTTGAGATCGACGCCAAAGGCGTGGGCCGGGCCGTCTACACCGCCCATGGGCCAGAGCGCAGCTATTCGCTCATTGCCTATGCCAATGACCTGCCGCCCGAAAAACGCTCGGACCGGGTGATCGCGACCGAATGGGACGCGACTTTCACGCTGTTCGACGGCATCCCGACCGAGGCCGATATCGAGCGTCTGTCGCAGAATATTCCGAAACAGGAAGCCGGGCGGGTGACGGACAGCGAGCTTTCGGTTTCGCGCGCCAACCGCTCCGTGCGGCTTTTCGACCATGTCGTCGATTGCCTCGCCGCCGGGCGCCAGCCCGAGGCCGAGCAGATCTGGGCAGTCGGCTATTTGATGCGCACGACGGCAGTCTACGGGTCGGGTAAGCTCGGCGCCGCCGACCGGGAAAAGACGGAAAACCGCCCGGAATTCCGCGCGCCCTTCCAGGTGGAGATGCTGTCGGTCTACCTGACCCGCGCCTTCGTTCTGGACCTTGTGGAGGAAATGGCCCGGCTGCGGTCGCCGGATACGGCTGTGGCGATGGACCCGACCCTGCGGCGCAGCCTCGGGATAGGCAATTCCACGGGCCTTGGCATGGCGCCGTATCTTATCAACCATCCGGTTCTTCTCAACAACTGGATCGCGGCGCGGGAAGAGGCGCTGGCTCGGATCAGGTCGCTGACCTCAGCGAGCGAGGCTGAAGTCGCCCGCTTCCGCGAGATGCTCGCCCGGTCGATCCTGAACGTCTCCTACTGGCGCTCGGACCATCCGATGCAGCGCGAGAAGGTGACGGGGCTTGCCCGCGACATCGCGCTTCTGGTCCGCCATGTCGAGGCCGCGGGCCTTGCGGGCGATCATCCATGGGACGGTCTCTGGCGCTGGGGCGAGGCCAATCTGGGAATGGAGGCGCAGGAACTTCTAGTCTCGCTCATGATGGAGCCCTATGGACGTCTGGTCGACGATCTTCATATCTGCATGGCTGCCGATGAGGCCGCCGCGCACCGGATCGACGGTACAATGCGGGTGGAGGCGCTGAGGACCATCGTTGAGGATGTCTACAGTTGGGCGTTGACCACCGACTGGACCGCGCAGGCCGCACAGGCGCGGGTCTGGTACACATCCGAGGAGAAGCTGGAGCCGCGGCTGGGCGAGCGGTTCGAGGAACCGCTGGCGCCCTATGAACAGCCCCTGGCACCGGGCCGCGACGCGGCGGCGATGTATGCCGACTTGACCGCAATGTCGGGCGACGACACGGTTGCTGCCTTCGTCCTTGCCCATCCCGAACACCGCCATATTGTGCGCCGCGCCCAGATCGCGGCGCGCTATCCCTATGCCGAGATCCGGGACAACACAATTTCCGCCGCGATGATGCCAATTGACCTTCTGCGTGCGAAACTCGCCTTTTTCGGGGCCAGCCATTTCGATCCCCGGTCTGACCGCTGGGTCAGGATCAACATGTATCGCGGCGCGCCCTTCCCGCATGAACTGCAAGGCTCAGGCGATGATGACTGGGCCTATCCGCGGCTTGAGGAGGCCGCAGAATGACCTGGTCGCTGAACGAATTTGAGGCGATGGCACGCAAGGCTGCGCGGGGGTGCGGGCTAAGCTGGGGACTGGCGGAAGAGGCCGGGCGGGCAGGCCGCTTTCTGGCCGTGCATGGCCTGCCCGCGCCGCGCCTGCTGGCCGATCTGCTGACCCAAAATGATGGCGTGCCTTACGGTGATCTGGTGCCGGATTGCGGTGCAGAGCCATGGGTGGCGCCATCCGGGCGGCTGTGCCCGCTGATCGCCGGGGCGGCGTTGTCGGACCGGTTGCAGGCTCTGGCATCCGGGCAATCGATCCGGCTTGGCCGCTGTGCCTTCCCGGTGTTTCTTCTGCCCGCCCTTGCCGCACGCGATGGTGACGCGACACTTGTCGCGACCTGGGAGGGTGTGGCGGTCAGCGTTGGACCGGAGGGTTTGTCGGTCGATGGGCCGGCAGAGGCCCTTTGCCTGAAGGAGACCGATGGAGTGCTCATCCATCGGGACAAGGCAGGGCGAGGACAATCGCTGCCCGTGCAGGGCCGTTGTGAGATGCAGCGCGATGCGGCGGAGGTGCTGCAACGCTTCGCCCACAGAACCTACGCGCCCGCGACTGAAGAAAGCCGGGCGGCTGGTGCCGGTGCGGGCCTGAGCGACAACGATTAGGAGCTGGAATGTCTGAATCCGAAATACTGAGCCTTGACGAAATCGAGGCGCTGGCCTTCGACGCTCTGGTCGCGGTCGGAACCCGTCCCGAAAGCGCCCGGCCTTTGGCCAAGGCAACGGCAGAGACCGAGGCCGACGGCATTTCCAGCCATGGCATGGCCTATGTCCCGATCTATTGCGAACATGTGCAATGCGGCAAGGTCGTGGGCGATGCGGTGCCTGTGGTTGACCGTCCGAAGCCCGGTCTGATCCGCGTCGATGCGGCGAACGGATTCGCCCATTCGGCGATTGCGGCGGGGTTCGACCTGCTCTTCCCGCTGGCCCGCGAACAGGGCATCGCGGCGCTCGCGATCCACAATTCCTACAATTGCGGCGTCTTGGGCGTGCATACCCGCGCCATTGCCGAGGCGGGCCTGCTGGGCATCGGATTCACCAACGCGCCTGCTTCCATCGCGCCGGTCGGCGCGCGTCAGCCTATCGTCGGCACCAACCCGTTCTCAATCGCCGCTCCGGACGAGAGTGGCGCGCCCGCGATCCTGATCGACCAGAGCGCCAGCGTGATCGCCAAGAGCGAGATCATGAAGCGGTCGCGCGAAGGTCTGCCGATCCCGGAAGGCTGGGCGCTTGGCCCCGATGGGCAGCCGACGACCGACCCGGCGATTGCGCTCAAGGGCTCTATGGCGCCCTCGGGCGGCTATAAGGGCGTCGGCATCGCGCTGTTTGTGGAACTGATGGCGGCGGCGATGACCGGGGCAACGCTTGGCGTCAATGCAAGCCCGTTTTCCGGCACGGCTGGCGGTCCGCCCGCGACGGGGCAGTTCTTCATCGCCATCGATCCGGGCGCGACCTCGGGCGGGATGTTCGCCGACCGTCTTGCCGAGTTGGTCGGCGAAATGCGCGACCGGCCAGGCGCGCGAATTCCGGGTGAGGGCAGGGCGTCAGCCCGGAGCAAGGCCCTGAAAGGCGGGGTTGCGGTCAATGCCGCGACGCTGGCGAAGGTGCGGGCCATCCGCGACGGTGTTGCCTGAGCGTGACGAGAGGCGGCGGCGCTACTCCGCGTCGCCGATCGCCAGATTGACGGGCGCAAGACCCTCAACCTCTCCCTGAAGCCGGTCGCCCGGCCTGACCGGCCCGACCCCGGCGGG
>JAUIDM010000030.1 GCA_030428915.1 Alphaproteobacteria bacterium
CCCATGGTCGGCCGCGGAATTCATAGGCGAGGGCATGGCCGACGCCGACAGAGAGGATAGACGATGAAACTTGCCCCCCTCGCCCTGATCGCGGCGCTCGCCAGCCCCGCCGCGGCTTTCGACATCTCCTCCATGTCCGAGGCAGAACGTGAGGCGTTCCGTGCCGAGGTGCGGGCCTATCTTCTCGAAAACCCGGAAGTCCTTTCGGAAGCGATAGAGGTCCTGCAACAGCGTCAGGCCGAGGAGGCCGCGTCACAGGACCTCAATCTGGTCAAGGCCAATGAAAAGGACCTTTTCGAGGACGGCCATTCCTATATCGGCGGCAATCCCGATGGCGACATCACCGTCGTGGAGTTCATCGACTACCGCTGCGGCTATTGCCGCAAGGCCCATGCCGAGGTCGGGCAACTGATCAAGTCCGATGGTGACATCCGTTACATCGTCAAGGAGTTCCCGATCCTCGGCGACCAGTCGGTCATCGCCGCCCGCTTTGCAATCGCCACGCTTCAGGTCGCCGGGTCGGAGGCCTATGAAAAGGTCAATGCAGGCTTTTACGAAGACTTCCGTGGGGATGTCAGCGTTGAGACGCTTACGGCATTTGCAGACGGTCTTGGCATCGATGCCGAACCGATCCTCGCCCATATGGATGCGCCCGAAGTGACCAAGGTGATCGAGGAAAACCACCTTCTGGCCCAACGGATGCAGATTTCGGGCACGCCGACCTTCGTCATGGGCGGACAGATGCTGCGCGGCTATGCACCGCTCGACACACTTCAGGCCATCGTCGCCGAAGAGCGTGGCTGAACGGTTTCAACCACGCTGGCGGCGTCAGCGCGCGTGAAGTAGAGACAGCCCGCATCTGGTCGCTGCGGGCTGTCTGCCTACATGCAGGCCTCATAGAGCGCTCGGGTGTTGTCGCGCGTCATCTCCACCGGGTTGCCGCCGCAGGACGGGTCTTCCAGCGCCATTTCGGTCAATTCGTCGAGGCGGGCGGCCTCTACCCCCATCGCGGTGAGGTTTTCAGGAATCGAAAGCTCTGACCGCAGGTCGATAACCCGCGCCCGGAACCCGTCGAACCCGCCTTCGATGCCAAGATAGGCGGCGGCCTTTTCGATCCGCTCCTCGATGGCATGGCGATTGAAGTCCAGCACCATCGGCATGACGACGGCGTTCGTGGTGCCATGATGTGTGCCATAGACCGCACCGACCGGATGGCTCAGCGAATGGATCGCGCCTAGGCCTTTCTGGAACGCCACCGCACCCATGGCCGCGGCACTCATCATATCGGCCCGCGCCTCAAGGTCGGTCGGATTGGCGTAGACCTTGGGCAGGTTCTCGAACACCAGCCGCATGCCTTCCAGCGCGATGCCCTGGCTCATCGGGTGATAGAATGGGCTCGAATAGGCCTCAAGGCAGTGGGCGAGCGCGTCCATGCCGGTGCCGGCGGTGATGAATTTCGGCATCCCCACGGTCAGTTCCGGATCACAGATCGTGACGGCGGGCAGCAGCTTCGGGTGGAAGATGATCTTCTTCTTGTGGCTTTGCGAATTGGTCAGAACGCCCGCGCGGCCCACTTCCGATCCCGTTCCGGCGGTGGTGGGCACCGCGATGATCGGGGCGATGGTCGCGGGGTTGGCGCGGGTCCACCAGTCTCCGATGTCTTCCAGATCCCAGACGCTGACGGTCTGATCCACCATCAGCGCGATCATCTTGCCGAGGTCGAGCGCGGAACCGCCGCCAAAGCAGACGACGCCATCATGGCCGCCCGCGCGGTAGACCTGAAGGCCCACCTCCATGTTCATCTCGTTCGGGTTCGGGTCGACCTCGGAAAAAACCGCGCGGCCAAGCCCCGCAGCGTCGAGGATGTCGAGCGCCTGCGCAGTGATCGGCAGGCTCGCCAGCGCCTTGTCTGTAACGAGTAAGGGCTTTTTCATGCCGACAGCCTTGCAGTGATCGGCAAGTTCCCCGATGCGGCCGGGGCCGAATTTGACGGCGGTTGGATAGGACCAGTTGGCGGTAGGCGCGGTCATGCTTTCACCTTGCGGAAGTGGTAGGAACGGGGACGGGTGACGGACTGGTAGCCAAGCTTCGAGAGGCCGACGCCGCGGCCGGTATCCTTGCAGCCGGTCCAGCAGATCGCCGGATCGAGATAGTCGGCGCGGTTCATGAAGACGGTGCCCGTGTCGATCTTGCGCGCGATGTTCCAGGCGCGGTCCTGGTCCTGGGTCCAGAGGCTGGCGGTCAGGCCATAGGGGCTGTCGTTCATGAGGTTCAGGGCCTCTTCATCCGATTTCACCGGCATGATGCCAACGACTGGACCAAAACTCTCCTCGGTCATCACCCGCATCGAGTGATCGACATTCACCAGAACCTGCGGCATGAGGTAGGCGCCTCCATCATCTGCAGGATAATTCTGCCTTTCGATCAATGGCTTGGCACCTGAGGCGACGGCTTCTTCCGTCTGGGCGCGGACGGCGGCGGCGAAACGCTTGTTGGCCATCGGACCGAGCGTGGTTTCGGCATCGAAGGGATTGCCGAGCTTCAGCGTATTGACCCAATTGACGGCCTTCTCGACGAAATCGTCGAAGAGGCTGTGGTTCACATAGATCCGTTCGATCCCGCAGCAGCACTGGCCTGCGTTGTACATCGCCCCATCCATCAGCGTGTCAACGGCCCAGTCGAGATCGGCATCCTCCATCACATAGCCGGGATCCTTGCCGCCGAGTTCAAGGCCAAGCGCGGTGAAGGTCCCAGCCGCCGCCCGCTCGATGGCCTGTCCGCCACCGACGGAACCGGTGAAGTTGACGAAGCCGAAGCTGCGGTTGGCGATCAGCTTTTCGGTGCCCGAATGATCTAGGACGATGTTCTGGAACACGTCCTCGGGCACGCCTGCCGCGTGCAATGCCTCGGCGATGCGGTCGCCGACGACAAGGGTCTGGCTCGCATGCTTCAGGATCACCGAATTGCCGGCGATCAGCGCGGGCACGATCGTGTTCATCGCGGTCATGTAGGGATAGTTCCAGGGCGCGACGACGAAGACGACGCCATGGGGGGCGAATTCGATCCGGCGCGCGAAAGCATCCGTCTCCTCGACCACCATCGGTGCCAAAGCCTCGGCAGCGATCCCGGCCATGAAGTTCGAGCGTTCGTTGAGGCCGCCGAATTCCCCGCCGAAACGTGTCGGGCGGCCCATCTGCCAGGCCAGTTCCTCGACGATCCGCTCCTTGTCGGCATTAAGGTTGGCGACGCCGGCCTGTACCAGCTTGATGCGTTCGTCGAGCGCGCGCGCGGCCCAACTGCCCTGCGCGGCTCTGGCCCGCGCAACCGCAGCGGCCGCGTCCTCGGGCGACAGCGCCGGCCGCTCTGCATAGACCCGCCCATCCACGGGTGAGATACATTGGATCATCTTTGTCATGTCAGGGCCTCATGGTTCCGCCTGGGTCAGTCGTAGCGGCTGACCTCGATAAGGTTTCCGTCCGGGTCTTTGAAGTAGATCGAAGTGATGGGGCCGCACGCGCCGCTTTTCGTCACCGGGCCTTCCAGTACCTCGATATCCTCCTGCGCGAGATGCGCAAGCGTCCGCTCGACCGGCCAGTCGGTCAGCAGGCACAGATCGCCGCTGCCGATCACAGCGTGGTTCCGTTTCTCGTCGCCGAGATTCTGAAGGTTGATCTTCTGTCGGCCGAACTTCACGGCCCGCCGACCATTGCCGAACGTCAGCTCTTCCATGCCGAACACGCGCGCGAAAAAGGACGCGGCAGCGTCGGGATCGCGGACCGTGAGCACGACGTGGTCAATCGACGCGATCATTCCGATGCCGCTCACAGCCTTTCGAAGCCACGCCGGACTTCCCAATCCGTCACGACCCGGTTCTGTTCGTGGACTTCCCATTCCGCAGCATGGACATAGTGATCGACCACATCATCGCCGAAGGCCGAGCGCAGCATCCTGGACTTCTTCATCAGTGCCGCCGCCTCACCGAGCGTATGCGGGATCTCGCGCACGCGCTTGGCGTGGTAGATATCGCCGGTGATCGCGGGTTCCAGGTCCAGCTTCTGCTCAATACCTGCAAGCCCTGCCGCCAGCAGTCCGGCGCAGGCGAGATAGGGGTTGAGGTCAGCGCCGCCGATCCGGCATTCGACCCGGATCGCCTTGGTGTTCTCACCGCAGACGCGGAAACCGGCGGTGCGGTTGTCGAAACTCCAGACCGCCTTCGTGGGCGCGAACATGCCCACGACGAAGCGTTTGTAGCTGTTGATGTAGGGCGCGAGGCACAGCGTAAACTCACGTGCATAGGTCAACTGGCCCGCAACGTAATGGCGCATCAGGTCCGACATGCCATGCGGGTCGTTCTCATCCCGGAAGGCGGGCTTGCCGTTACTCCAGAGCGACTGGTGAACATGGCTGGAAGAACCGGCCTTTTCATGGCTGTACTTGGCCATGAAGGTCGCGGCACGGCCTTTCTGGAAGGCGATTTCCTTCACGCCGTTCTTGATGATGGCGTGCATGTCGCAGGTGTCCATCGCGTCAGAATATTTTGCGTTGATCTCTTCCTGGCCGACCTCGGCCTCGCCCTTGGAGTTCTCAATGGGGATTCCAGCGCCCCAGAGCCCGTTGCGGATCGCCCGCATCACGCTTTCTTCCTTGGTCGTGCCGAAGATCGAATAGTCGATATTGTGGCGGCCAAGCGGCTGGAGGTTTCTATAGCCGCGGTCGTTCAGATCGTCATAGCTGTCCTGAAACAGGAAGAACTCAAGCTCCGTGGCCATCATCGCGTCGAAACCCATCTCCTTGGCTCGCGCTACCTGTCGCTTCAGAATCGCGCGGGGAGAGACGGCGACCTCTTCATGCGTGTTGTGGTCAAGCAAATCGCACAGCACCATCGCCGTGCCTTCGAGCCATGGGATGTGGCGAAGGGTCGAAAGGTCAGGCTTCAACACGTAGTCGCCATAGCCCTTCTCCCAGCTTGCCGACTTGTAGCCCGGCACCGTGTACATCTCGACATCGACGGCCAGAAGGTAGTTGCAGCAATGCGTCTCTTCCCACGCGCCGTCGACGAAGTGCTTCGCGACAAAGCGCTTGCCCATCAGCCGCCCCTGCATGTCGGGGAAGCAGGCGAGCACGGTGTCGATCTCACCGGCGGCGACCGCCTTTTTCAGCGCGTCGAAGGTCAGGTTGGCGGGCATTCAGGTCTCTCCCTCTCGAACTTCACCGGGCACGGCGGGGACCGCCGTGCCCGTTCTTACATGGCTTGCGGATCAGGTGTAGCGGTAGGGCCGCCCGGCCTTGTCCATCGCCTCGTTATAGGCCTTGAAGATCGACACGACCTTGGCCTTGGTTTCGCTTTCGGCGGCGATTTCGTCCCAGAAGGTACGGGCCGCGGCCTCGACCTGGGCCCATTCCGCGTCGGGGATCGAGGTAAGCTGCATCTTCGTCCCCTCGACGCGCAGGCGTGCCTCACCGGCCCAGTACCAGTGCTGACGGTAGTAGTGGCTCGAGTCAAAGCACATCCGAAGCAATTCCTTCAGGTTGTCCGGCAGCTCGTTCCAGCGATCCATGTTGGAGAAGAAGTGCCCGATCCAGGCGCCCGAGATATTGTTCGTCAGGAAGTAGTTGGTCACATCGGCCCAGCCCACCGTGTAATCTTCGGTGATGCCCGACCAGGCGACGCCGTCAAGTTCGCCGGTCTGCACCGCGACCTCGATATCTTCCCATGGCAGCGTGACCGGAACGACCCCGAACTGAGACAGGAACCGGCCCGCGGTGGGGAAGGTAAAGACCCGTTTGCCCTGAAGATCGGCGAGCGAGTTGATCGGGTCCTTGGTGGCGAAATGGCACGGGTCCCATGAACCGGCAGAGATATGCTTGACCCCCACCTTGGCATATTCCTCGTCCCAAATTTCGTTCAGGCCCCAATTGTGGAAGAGCGCCGGCACGTCGAGCGAATAGCGCGACGCAAAGGGGAAGTAACCGCCGAACACGGTGACTTCGGTGGGCGAGGCCATGGAGTCGTCATCCGACTGCACCGCGTCGATCGTGCCGCGCTGCATTGCCTGAAAAAGCTCACCCGTCGGCACCAACTGGTCCGCGAAATACAGCTCGATCTCCATCTGCCCTTCGGCGATCTTGTTGAAGCTGTCGATAGCGGGTTTCACAACGTGTTCGCCCAAGGCGGCCCCGGCATAGGTCTGTAGCCGCCATTTGATGACGGACTGGCCGTGGACGGCAGGGGCGGCAAGGCTCGCGGCCCCGGCAGCAGCGCCGGCCGTCAGGAACTTGCGTCTCGTGGTCATCGGTCTTTCCTCCTTGTTGCGGTTCTTGGGTTCAGCGGGCGGTTGATCCGCCTTATTGTTGGTAGAGCGTCTCGGGCAGCCACATGGCAATCTGCGGGAACATTATGACAAGGGCGAGCGCCAAGATCATCACGCCGACGAAGGGAATGATGGATCGGTAGATGTCGCCGAGCGAAATCTCCGGTGGCGCCATCGCGCGCATCAGAAAGAGATTATAGCCAAAGGGTGGCGTCATGTACGCGATCTGAGTGGTGATCGTGTAGAGCACCCCGTACCAGATCAGGTCGAACTCCAGCGCCGCGACAAGCGGCACATAGAGCGGCGCGACGATCACCAGCATCGCTGTATCGTCGAGGAACGTACCCATCAGAAGGAACGTCAGCTGCATGATGATCAGCACATGCCAGCGGTTCAGCCCCAGATCCTCAAGGAAAAGCCCCTTGAGCGCATCGACGGCACGAAGCCCGTCAAAGACAGCGCCGAAAGCAAGGGCGGCAAGAATGATCCACATGAACATGCAGGAAATGGCCAGCGTCTGACGGGCCGAGGTTTCGAACACCGCCCATGTCATTCGCCCTTTCAGGATCGCGGCGGCGGTGGCGGCCAGCGCCCCGATAACCGAACTTTCGACAAGGCGAACATAGCCCGTGACGAAGGGCACCATCATCACGAGGAAGATACCGAGCGGCATCAGCCCGGCGCCGAGAAGATGGATCTTCTCCGCCCGGGTCACCTGGGCGCGTTCCTCGGACGACAGAACCGGGCCAAGGGACGGGTTCATCTTGCAGCGCAGCCAGATGTACAGGATGAACAGAGCGGCCATCAACAGGCCGGGGAAAACACCGGCGAGCCAGAGTTTACCGACCGGTTGCCGGGCGATCATGGCATAAAGCACAAGCACGACCGAAGGCGGCACGAGAATGCCCAACGATGACCCCGCCTGAATGACCCCTGTCACCATAAGCTTGTCGTAGTTGCGCTTGAGAAGCTCCGGCAGGGCGATGGTCGCACCGATGGCCATGCCCGCGACGGACAGGCCGTTCATCGCCGAAATCAGTACCATCAGAAGGATCGTGCCAATGGCAAGCCCGCCGGGCACGGGTCCGAACCAGACATGGAACATGCGGTATAGGTCGTCGGCCAGCCGGGATTCCGACAGCACATATCCCATGAAAATGAACATCGGCAGGGTCAGGAGCGGGAACCAGCCCATCAGCTTGATCGACTGCGCGAAGGCGAGGTCGTAGCCGCCCCGGTCGCCCCAGAGCATGATCGCCGCGACCATGGCGACGCAGCCGATGATGCCGAACATACGCTGACCGGTCAGCAGCAGCGCCAGCATTGCGCCAAACATGGACAGGGCGATGGCGTCGGTGGACATCAGAGTTCCTCGCCCCTCAGCTTTGCGATGTCCTTGAAGAGGATCGCGATGAATTGCAGGATCATCAGCGTTATGCCGATGCACATCACGACCTTGATCGGCCACATGTAAGGCTGCCAGAGGCCCCGCCTGCGTTCGCCGTATTCAAAGGCGTAGGCAGTGCTCTCGATCCCGCCGTAGAGCAACACCCCAAGGTAGAACAAAAGTGCGAAGATGGTGACGACATCGACGAGTGCCTTCGTGCGGTCGCTCCAGCGGCTGTAGAGCAGGTCCATGCGCACGGCGCTGTCCATCTGGATGGCATAGGCGCCGCCCAGCATGAAATAGCCCACCATCAGGAATTGCCCCATCTCGTCGGTCCAGATCGCAGGTGTCAGCGCCGAGCGAGCAAAGGACGACCACAGCATCACCGCCATCAACGCGAAAAGCAGGTACATGGCAAAGCGGCCCACCCTGTAGTTCAGGGCGTCGACATAGCGAACAAAGGTTCGGGTCCAGTTGGGCATGTCAGGCGCTCGCTTTTCTGTCATTTGCCCCGATCCGCGCCAGCGCGGCGGTCAGAACCGGGGCGAGCCCATCGGCGATGGACGCGATGGCCAGATCGTCGGCCAGAAGGTCGTTGCGCAGTTCCAGCATGACGTGATGCAGCCCGTAGGGCGTCGCCTGAAGGCGCAGCGTATGGGTCACGCCATCGGCTGCCGAATAGGGTTCGTTCAATCGGCAGACAAGGCCCGTCAGCGCCTGCGCCTCGGCCAGCACCGCCTTGGCAAAAGTCGGGTCGGCGTCGTGGATGATGCCAAGTTCCACCTCGCGTTTCTTGCCGAAATACACCGGCGTGAAACTGTGGATGGTGACGATGACCGGCAGGCGGCCCATCGTCAGATGCCGGGTGATCTCGGCATGTAGGGCCGCATGGAACGGCAGATATACCAACTCGGTGCGGCGCTGGCGTGCCTCTCGTGTCAGGCCCGCATTGCCCGGCACATCGAAGACTTCGCTCTTCGCGGCCATCGCACTGTCGGCATGCGGCGGACGGTTCAGGTCGTAGATCAGCCGCGAGATTCCTGCGGCGACCAGCGGCGCATCGAGCGCCTTCGCCAAACGGCGCGCCAGCCCCAGCGCGCCCGGGTCCCAGGCGATATGCGCCGCGCGCGTTTCTGCGTCGAGGCCGAGCGTGCCGAAGGCGGGCGGAAAGTGGTTCGAGGCATGTTCGCAGACGATCAGAAATGGCCCGCTGCCCTCGCGGTTTTCGGTCGTGACGACCGGTAGGGTCTTGTCGTCTGCCCCCGCCACTTTTCTGGAAACCTCCCCGATTCACCGCCCCAAGGCTCCCCCGCCACCGGCATTTCTGTCAAGATGTTTTCCTTATGATATTTTCTGTTACAATCTTTACGTGATCGGCTCGGGCAGACGTCCGACCGAGGGGGAGGACAGGATGCCCGTAGCTACACGGACCGTCGAACAGCAGATCAGGGCGCATTTCGATGCGCTGACACGGGCCGAACGGCAGCTTGCCTCACACATTACCCGCCACTATCCGGTGGCTGCGCTCGGCTCCATCACCGCGCTCGCGAAGGCAGCGGACGTGTCGACGCCAACGGTTGTACGGCTGGTGCAGAAGCTTGGCTACAAGGGGTACCCGGACTTTCAGGGCGTCGTGCGGTCCGAGGTCGAGGAACGGCTGATCTCGCCCATTGCCAAGCATGACCGCTGGGCGGGCGGCGTGCCGGATACGCATATTCTCAACCGGTTCGCCGACGCGGTCGTGGGCAATCTTCAGGCCACGCTCGGTCAGATCGACCATGCCGACTTTGATGCGGTCGCCCGGCTGATGGCTGACAAGAATCGCAAGATCTTCGCCATGGGCGGGCGCATCACGCATGCGATGGCCGATTATTTCGTGACCCACATGAAGGTCATCCGTCCGGACGTGACCCTGATTTCTGACATGTCGAACGCCTGGCCGCCCGCCCTGATCGACATGGGTCCCGGCGATGTCGTGCTGGCGTTCGACATCAGGCGCTACGAAAACAATGTCCTGTCCCTTGTCGAAATGGCGGCTGATCAGGGGGCGGAGGTGGTGCTGATCACCGACCAATGGGTCTCGCCGGCGGCCGAGCGGGCGCGCTATCGCCTCTCCGCGCATATCGAGGTGCCCTCGGCCTGGGATTCGACGGTTGCCATTCAGGTGCTGGTGGAAACGCTGATGGCGGCCGTGCAGAGCCTGACCTGGGAGGACACGCAGGCCCGGATGAAACGGCTGGAAGACCTTTATGCTCGCGCCCGGTTCTTCCGACGCTCCAAATGATGCTTCATGCGTGGTTCATGCCGGCCCCGCCTCAGCCGTCCTTTTCCTCGATCTCGTAGCGTTTGAAGAGACTGTTCTGCGACAAGATGAATACAAACATCGCCGCCATCAGCCCGAACGTCTTGAACAGCACCCAGGCCTGATCCGACATCGTCCGCCAGACCAATTCGTTCAAGACCGCAAGCCCAAGAAAGAAGAAGGTAAAACGCCTGGTGAAGATCATCCAGCCTTCCGGTTTCAGGGGAAACATCTCCTCCATCACCAAAGCGAGGTAGGACTTCCCCCTGAGCAGTCCGAAGCCAAGAATCCCGGCAAAAAGCAGGTATAGCAATGTGGGCTTCATCTTGATGAACCGCCCGTCGTTCAGCCAGATCGACAAACCGCCGAACACGATGACCAGCACAAGTGTCGCAAGCTGCATCGGGGAAAGCCGTCCGGTCAATCGCCAGAGCGCCACCGATGAAATCACGATCATCAGAACAAGGGCGGCCGTTGCCGCGAGAAACCCGTCATACTCGGCTCCGCCGATTGTAAACGTCTTGTCCTTCAGCAACAGAAACAGGGCAAAGAAGATGAGGACAGGACCCAAATCCAAACCCGCCTTCAATCCCGGACTGATCTTTTTGTCGGCCATCCACCCTATCCCGTCAGTTTCACGATCACGGCGCCCGCCGCGATCAAAGCCATCAATGTCAACCTGCGCGGCCCGACCCGGTCGCCAAGCATGAGCCAGGCGATAAGCGCCGCGAAGACCGTCGAGGTTTCGCGCAGAACTGCCGCCTCTCCCACCTTGCCTATCCGCGTGGCTAGCATTACCGCCCCGAAGCTGAAATAGGCGGTGATGGCACCGATTACACCCCTTTTCAGAAGTGGCACCATTTCTGACGACGGCAGCCGCCGCCAGCGTCGCCATGTATAGACCGGCATGAAAAGCCCGTCGATGAGGAAGAACCACGCAAGAAATGTGAACGGGTCGGCTGTCTCGCGGATGCCGTAGGCATCATAGGTCGTGTAGAGCGCCACGAACATGCCGGTGACGACGGCCCAGAAGAGCGCGGGCACCATCGTATCGCGGTCCACGGTAATGGTGCGCAGGTTGTAGAGGGCAAGCCCGAAAATCCCCGCCATCAGGGTCACGACACCCGCCCATTGTCCGGGCGTGAAGTGTTCGCCGAAAAACAGTCCGGCCCCGATGACCGCAAAGAAGGGACCGGTGCCGCGCACGACAGGGTAGACGACGGCATAGGCGCCGCGGCTGTAGGTCATGGCCTGTGCGATCTTGTAACCGACATGAATGATGAAAGCGCCCGCGAAGATCGGCCACATATGCGGCTCGGGCCAGGGCACGACGAACAGCGCGAAGGGCAGCGCCATGATCGCATAGGACATGTCGATCGCGGCACGGCTCAGCCAGGGATCGTGGCGACCCTTCTGTAACGCGCCGAACAGCGCATGGGTGAAGGCCGCGAACAGCGCCAGCCCCATCGCCACCTGTCGTCCAAGTTCTGTGCCCTCAAGTGAAACGAGCCAGGCGGTCATTCTCGCCGTCAGCCGTCACTGCCGACAAGCGCCCGGGCGAAGTCCTCGGGGTCGAAGGGCGACAGGTCGTCGATCTGCTCGCCAACCCCAATCGCGTGGATCGGCAGGCCAAAGCGGTCGGCGAGCGCAACGAGAACACCGCCCTTTGCGGTACCGTCGAGCTTGGTCATCACAAGGCCCGAGACATCCGCGATCTTGCGGAAAATATCGACCTGGGAAAGCGCGTTCTGGCCCGTGGTCGCATCCAGCACCAGAAGCGTGTTGTGCGGCGCCTCCGGATCCTTCTTGCGAATTACACGAACGATCTTGGCCAGTTCCTCCATCAGGTCCTGCCGGTTCTGCAGGCGTCCCGCAGTGTCGATCATCAGCAGGTCGGCACCCTCGGTCTGCGCCTTCGTCATCGCGTCGAAGGCAAGGCTCGCAGGGTCCGACCCCTCCGGCGCGGTCATCACCGGCACCCCGGCCCTTTCGCCCCAGACCTGCAACTGTTCGACGGCGGCGGCGCGGAACGTGTCGCCCGCAGCGATCACCACCTTCTTGCCGGCGGCGCGGAACTGGCTGGCGAGCTTGCCAATCGTCGTGGTCTTGCCAGAGCCGTTGACGCCGACAACCAGCACAACCTGCGGCTTGGTCTTGTAAAGCGGCATCGGCTTGGCGACCGGCTCCATGATCCGGGCGACCTCGGCCGCCAGCAGATCCTTGATCTCGGGCACCGAAAGCTTGCGTCCCATCCGCCCCTCGGCGAGATTCGCGGCCACGCGCAGTGCCGTTTCGACGCCCATATCGGACTGGATCAGCAACTCCTCAAGGCTTTCGAGCATCGCATCATCGAGCACCCGGCGCGGTGCTGCGGGGGCGGTGGGGCGCTTGAAGAGGCGGCCGAGAAATCCCGGCCGTTCTGCCGTGGGTTCATCGGGAACCGAAACGGATTCCACCGGGATTTCAACAGGTGCGGGGTCCGGCAGGTCCGGCGCGGCGGGCGGAACCTCTGCCGGGGGCGAAGGCGCCACTTCGGGCGCGGCGGGCGGAAGCTCAACGGGCGTCGGCGCGCGCACCGGTTCGGGGTCAATCTCCGGTACAGGTTCGGGCGCAGGCTCAGGCTCGGGCATCGGGACCGGTACCGGCTCGGGCGTCGGTTCGGGCTCTGGCGCCGGGGCTGGTTCGGGTTCCGGTGCGGGGATCGGCTCCGGTTCGGGTGTCGGCGCAGGCTCAGGCTCCGGCTCGGGTGCAGGCTCCGGCTTCGGCTGGGGGATGGCCACCGGCGCCTCCACCACTTCCTCAGCCCCTTCGGCGACAATCGCCTCCAGCCCCTCATCGAGTTTCGAGGAGGATTTGAAAAGCTTGTCCTTGAGCTTCTTGAAGAACGACATCGGCGGCCCCGCTGGTGGTCTTGTCCCCCACCTAGTCGTTTCGTGCCCGCGATGGAAGGGTCAGAAGGGCGGGTCGGCCGCCACGCCCAGAAGGATGAGCGCCTGCCCCGACCAGTAGGCCGCCCAGAGCGAATGGCTGAACAGGCGGTTCAGCAGAGGGGTATTCACTACGAATAGATCGAGCGACAAGAGGAGGTCGGAAGCGACGAAGAGGATTGCACCCAGAAGCGCGACCTGCCGGCCGGGGCCGAGCGTCAGCGCAGCAAGCGCCATAAGCGTGATCACCGCCACGTAAGCCCGGACCGGCCAGCGCAAGCCGCCGGTGCGTGGCGCAAGCCAGAATTCGGTCGAGGCCGCGAGCGCGAGCAACAGCAACGACGGGCCAACGGGTGGCAGCATACCCGGCGTCCAGAATTCGGCGGCATAGGCCAGATGGCCTGCGGCGAAGGCGCCCATCCCGGCGAGGAAGGCCTTTTCACCGGGACGAGACAGAAGGAAGTCGCCGACCGCCCCCATCGCCAGCCCCGCGACGATCAAAAGCGGTGCCGAAAGGCCGGGAGCGGCCAGCGCGAGTGCCGCGACCGAACCGGTCTTGACCAGAGTCTTCGGCCAGGAGGCTTCACGCCAGCAGAAGATGATCCCGTAAAGCGCGGCCAGAAGGGCGGCAAAAAGCAAAAGGGCGGTTGTGATCATGAACGCTCCGGATCTGGCGCGACATGGGCACGGGTTCCCGTCCCGGTCAACCGGCAGAAATCAGTGACGTGGCGGCAGCACGGGAGTTCGTCGCGCCTCGCAGGATTTGCCAAGTTTGTGCCTCAAAGACCGGCTAGATTAAGGATATGAATCGCCCATTCCCCCTGCCCTGGCGCCGTGCCGCCGGTTCCGCCCGCTTGCAATCCGACGGCGAGACCGCCGATGCGCAAACCCGACAAAACGACGCGACCATGGCTGCCGTGATGTCCGCCATCGCCACCGGCGCAGCCCCAGCCGAGCCGGATCAGGCCGGGACCGCCGTGTCACCCAAGGCCGTGCCAGACGCCGCGGCGGTCGCACAGGGCGCCGTTACGACCGCCGACATCCGGCCACGCCCACCCGCCGGGCAGCGGCGCGCTTGGCTCGGTCAAACCTGGGCACCCTGGCGCCCGCTCCGGCCCTTCCTGGCCGGGACGCTCCTGCCGGTGCCGCTGCTGATCCTTGCCGCAACGCTCGGCGGTCTCTGGAGCCTGCCCGCACTTCTATGGATGACCCTTGCCCTACACATCGCCGACGAGATTGGCCGGGAACGTGGGCAGACCGGGCCCGAACCGCTGGCCATCGCCAGTGCCGACCGCCTGTCGGTATTGCTGGCGGCGGTGCATTTCGTACTCCTGCTGATTGCCCTCTGGGCGCTTTCGGGCGGCTCCGGGCTTGGTCTTTTCGACGGGACCGCCACCTTCCTCGCCTTCGGGCTTTGGTTCGGGCAGGTGTCGAACTCGAATGCCCACGAACTCATCCACCGCTCCGATCGCCGACTGTTCGGGTTGGGAACGGCGGTCTATATCTCGCTTCTCTTCGGCCATCACACTTCGGCCCACCGGCTGGTCCATCACCGGTTCGTGGCAACACCTGATGATCCCAACACCGCTGCCCAAGGCGAGAGCTTCTACGCCTTCGCGGCCCGCGCCTGGCCCGGCGCCTTTGTTGCAGGTTACGAAATGGAGAAGCATCGCCGCGAAAAGGCCGGCCTCACGGGGCTGGCGGGCGTCAATCCCTATGCGATCTATCTGGGCGGCGCGGCGCTGGCGCTTGTCCTGGTGCTGACGCTTTTCGGCTTCGACGGGCTTCTTGCCTATCTCCTGCTTTGCGCCCATGCGCAGCTTCAGCTTCTGCTGTCGGACTACGTGCAGCATTACGGGCTTCTGCGGCAGGAACTGCCCTCGGGCGGGCTGGAACCTGCCGGACCCCAGCACAGTTGGGACGCGCCGCATGCCTATTCCGGCATGATGATGCTGAACGCGCCGCGCCATGCCGACCACCATGCGCATCCCGCACGGCCCTATCCGGAACTGGGGCTGAACCCGGTGACCGAAACGCCGCGCCTGCCGCATTCCCTGCCCGTGATGGCCACCATCGCTCTGATCCCGCGTCTCTGGCACAGGATCATGGACCGGCGGCTTGAATCCCTGCGCCGTCGCACTGTTGCTTGAACGACCGCGCTGGCCATGCCGACGGGTTTCTGGCAAGCTGATGGAGCAGATCGAAAGGCGATGAGATGACCTGTCTGACACGGATCGGCGGCACGGTTCTTGCCGTGGCTCTGGCCGCGCCCCTGAACGCGGCCGAACCGGGTGGACCGCTGAGTGCCGCCGAATTCGAGGCGGCGACGGTGGGACGGACTCTTTACTACAATTCCGGCGGCGAACCCTATGGCGTCGAACAGTATCTGCCGGGCCGACAGGTGGTCTGGGCTTTCCTCGGTGATGATTGCCGAAAGGGCGAGTGGTACGAGGATCAGGGCTTCATCTGCTTCGTCTACGAGGACAATCCCGAACCGCAATGCTGGACATTCTGGCAGAGCGACGATGGCCTCCTGGCCAAGTTCAGGGGCGATCCCTTCGGCCTGCCGCTGATCGCGGTGGAGGAAAGCCCAGAACCCATGGCCTGCATGGGACCGAACCTCGGGGTCTGAGCTGTTTCCGACCTTCATTCGGTCTGTATCAGGCGCGGTAATCCTCGGCCCGTATCCCGTGACGGGCGAGCTTGTCGTAGAAAGTCTTTCGCGGAAGTTTCAAGGCTGATGCGGCTTCGGTCGCGTTGCCTGAGTGGCGGGCGAGCGCCTCAATCAGCAGCGATTTCTCCACCCGCGCCATCTGCCCGGCAAGCCCCGGCTCTGCCCCATCCTGATGTTGTTCGTCCAGCCCCATGGCAAAGCGCATGGCAGCATTCATCAGAGCGCGCGCATTTCCGGGCCAGTCTTGCGCCATGAGGTCCGCGATGACTTCGGGCGAAATCTCGGGGACGGGCAGGTCCGATTGTTCGCAGGCGATCGCGACATAATGGCGGAACAGCACGGGGATATCCTCGGGCCGTTCCTTCAGCGCCGGAATGCGTACGCGGATCACGTCGAGCTTGTAGAAGAGGTCGGGATTGAACCGCCCCTCTTTCGCCTCGCCTGACAGGTCGCGATATGTACCGGCGATCACGCGCGTCCCGGGATGGCTGTCGATCAGGTCCAGCGCTGCGAATTGCGCGGCGGGCGGCAGGGCCGCCACCTCATCGAGAAAGATTGACCCGCCATCGGAGCGCGCGAAGGCTGCCATCAGCGTGTCGGGTGTCGCCGAGGCGGCCGACAGTTTCTGGAACGGCCGCATCGCGGCGGCCGAAAGCAGGTGGATAACCTCGGCGACCTTTGCCGTCCCCGCACCCGGCGGGCCAGAGATCAGCACTTCAGCCGATGTTCGCGCAGCGGCCCGTGCCGCCTCGCGCATCTGTTCCGAGAGCACAGAAGTGCCCACCAGCATCCGCGCCGCCGCGTCGCCGCGCCGGATCTCGCGCCGCAGGGCGCGGTTTTCCATGACGAGCGCCCGCGTCTTGAGTGCCTTTTGAACGACCGCCACGAAATCCTGCGGATTGCATGGCTTTTCAAGAAAATCGAAGGCGCCGCCGGTCATGCCCCGCACGGCTGTCGGCACGTCCCCTTCGCCGGTCAGGAGGATAACCGGCAGGTCGGGATCGGTCTTGCGCGCGTGATCGAGAAGATGAAAACCGTCCCGTCCCGGCATCCGGATATCCGACACGACTACACCGGGAAAATCCCGCGCGATGTGGTCCTTGGCCTCGATGAAGCTCGATGCGAGCACGGGCGCCAGACCGGCGAGTTCCAGAGTCTGGCCCAGCGCCTCGCGCACCGCGCGGTCGTCATCCACCAGAAGCACCCGTTCCGTCATGCGGCCTGCGCCTTCCGCGCCGGGTCGAGTTCGATAGCAAATTCCGCCCCTCCCTCGGGACGGTTGCGGCCGACAATTGCACCGCCAAAGCTTTGCACGATGCCGTAAGAGATCGACAGGCCCAGCCCCATCCCCTCACTCGCGCCCACCTCTTTCGTCGAATAGAAGGGATCGAAGACCCGGTCGGGTTCGGCAATTCCCGGCCCGGTATCGGCAACCGTCAGCCGGACACGTTCCGCTGTGCGGGCGATCCTGATCGTCACGGCGCCGCCCCCTTGCATCGCGTCAGCGGCATTGGCCAGAAGGTTCATCAGCACCTGTTGCAGCCGAACCTCGCCGCCGCGCACCCAGACGGGACCCGCGGGCGGGGTCCAGTCGACCTCCACACCGGCGGCGCGCAGCCTTGCCTCGCTCAGTTCCAGCGTCGCCGCGACGACCTGGCCCAGATCGACATCGCTCATCGCCTCGCTTTCCTGACGGGCAAAGGCGCGCAGGTTCTTGATGATCCGCCCCATACGGCGCGCCAGATCGTTGATCCGCGCGAGGTTTTCCGAGGCCCTTTCGGGCTGGTCCCGGTCGAGGAAGAGGCCGGCATTCTCTGCATAGGACTGGATCGCGGTCAGCGGTTGGTTCAACTCGTGGCTGATCCCCGCCGACATCTGACCCAGCGCCGAAAGCTTGCCCGCCCGCACGAGATCGGCCTGGGCGCGATGAAGCTGCTCATTTGCCTCTGACAGTTCGCGCGTGCGCTCCCTCACACGGCTTTCCAGACGCGCATTCGACTCGGCCTCGGTGGCAAGCCGGATGGCCAGCGCGCGGCGACGTTCCCACAAGGCATAAAGCGCCGTGCCGACAACAACGCAGGCCGCGGCTACCAGAAGCGCCTGCAACAGGGCCTGCCGTTCGGCCGGGGCGATGTTCACCAGCGCCTCGCCTGTCATCTCGATGACAGGCAGGGGGCGGGTCAGGTGCAGGGCGCGCGCTGGCAGATAAGGACCGCCATCGACATCCCATATCTCGTGTCGGCCAATCTGGCGCACTTCGCGACGAAGGAGATCGGACGGCACCTCTCCCTCGTGCTCGGGCAAGAGCTCGAGCCGGACAAGCACCAGTTCATCGCGGTTTGACACAAACGCGATGCCGTCGCTGTCGGTGAAAAAGACAATCATCGGCTCGCCCCGCCAGATCACCTCGACCGCTTCGGTCTCCACCCGCGTGACCAGGACGCCCGCCACGGGCCCCGTCGGCGAAAAAACCGGCGCCGCGTAGACAAAAAGGCGCCGCCCGGTTGCGGGGTCGATCTCATGGTGAAAGCCCAAGGCTCCCTGCATGGCCCGATGGAAATAGGGTGCAGCACCGAGATCGGCGCCATGCACCCGACCCGAAGAGGCCAGGATTCGACCGGATTGGTCCGCCAGGTGCAACTCATCCGACCGCGTCATGTCGGCCGTACGTCGCAGTAGACGGTCGGCCGCTCCGGGATCAGCGGCAGGATCGAGCGCAAGGCGCAGTACGTCGGGATGATCGGCGATCAGCACGGTCATCTCGCGGTAGCGCTGCAATTGGCCCAGAAGCCGGTCGCCCGCGAGCGCCAGATCAGCCCGCCCTCGCTCTTCCAGCCGGGCAAGCGCATCATTGAGCGACCGCCACCAGACCCCGCCGGTAACGCCACCCGCGATGGCCAGAAAGATGCAGAATGCCAGCATGCGCCGGATCATGGGGGTCTCCTCCGACCGACAGTTTATCCATGGTGCCGGATGGAAGACCAGCGGCATTCCGGCACGTCAGCGCAATGATCGCGAGAGCCCGGCACGGATTTTTTGACCAAATTCATCGAATTGATTGATCGGACATGCGCCGCGTGGCTAGCATGTGCCATCCCTGCGCGCGCGAACGTGCGGACGGATCAATCAACGGGAGGAAAGAATGCTCAATATCAAAGGCAAACTCGCTGCGATCGCCGCGGCGGCCACGCTGACGGCTCCGGCAACAGTTCAGGCCGAAGAGTTCATCAATATCCTGACCGGCGGAACTTCGGGTGTCTATTATCCGCTCGGTGTCGGGCTCTCGAAGATCTATGCCGACAATATCGATGGCGCGCGCACGCAGGTGCAATCCACCAAAGCCTCGGTCGAGAACCTGAACCTCCTCCAGCAGGGTAAGGGCGAATTGGCGCTGGCGCTCGGCGACTCGGTCAAGCTGGCCTGGGAAGGCGATGCGGAGGCGGGCTTCAAGGAGCCGCTCGCGAAGCTGCGCGGCATTGCCGCGGTCTATCCGAATTACATCCAGATCGTCGCATCTAAGGACTCCGGCATCACCGATCTGGCCGGACTGGCGGGCAAGAGCCTGTCGGTCGGCGCCGCCAAGTCGGGCACCGAACTCAACGCCCGCGCGATCTTTGCAGCAGCCGGGATGAGCTATGACGATCTGGGCAAGACCGAATACCTGCCGTTCGCGGAATCGGTCGAATTGATCAAGAACCGCCAGCTTGACGCGACGCTGCAGTCGGCTGGCCTTGGCGTGGCATCGATCAAGGATCTCTCGACCTCGGTCGACATCCAGATGGTCGCGGTCCCCGAAGAGGTCGTGACCACGCTGGGCGCGCCCTATATCGCCGCGACCATCCCGGCGGGCACCTATCAGGGGCAGGAGGCGGACGTGCCGACCGTGGCCGTCGTCAACTTTCTTGTGACACATGAGGATGTGTCGGAAGAGACCGCCTATCAGATGACGAAGCTCCTGTTCGAGAACCTTGGCGAACTGGAGGCCGCGCATGCCGCCGCCGCCCAGATCAAGCTGGAAAACGCGCTGAACGGCATGCCGATCCCGCTGCATCCGGGTGCTGAACGCTTCTACAAGGAAGCGGGCCTGATGTAATCCGACACTCCCGGGCGGCGCAGGCCGCCCGGGATACGGCTTTCCGGGAGGGGGAAACCGCGATGGCTGAGCCACATCACAACATGCCGAAGGACGCGCCCGATCTGGGGCTGCACGATCCCCTGGCCGAAAGCTTTCCGGCAACGCCGGAGGGCCGTGCGCTGTTCTGGATCGCGGTGGCCTTTTCGGTCTTCCAGATCGCCACGGCGGCACATCTTCTGGACCTTTCCAGCCAGATCGTGCGCGCCATTCACGTGGGCTTCCTGACGCTTTTAGGGTTCCCTCTTCTTGCCGCGCTGAAACGGAAATCCCCGCCCTTCAAGGCGATTGCCTGGACCCTGGCGCTCGCCGGGGTGATCGTGGCGATCTACCAATGGTGGGAATACACGCCGCTGATCCTGCGCGCGGGCGATCCCCTGCCCCGCGACATCGTGCTTGGCATCGTCGCGCTGACCACGGTCTTTTCCGCCGCCTGGCTGCTGATGGGGCCGGCGTTGCCGATCATTGCGGGCTGTTTCCTGGCCTATTGCCTTTGGGGCGAATACCTTCCCTCACCGCTCAATCACAGGGGCTACGATTTTTCGCAGGTCATCGACCACATGGCCTACGGGACAGAGGGCATCTACGGCATCCCGACCTATGTCTCCTCGTCCTACATCTTCCTCTTCATCCTTTTCGGCGCGTTTCTGGAACGCGCGGGCATGATCAGGCTCTTTACCGATGTGTCGCTTGGCCTCGTCGGCCACAGACAGGGCGGTGCGGCCAAGGTGGCGGTCGTCTCCTCGGGCCTGATGGGTACGATCTCGGGCTCGGGCGTGGCCAATGTCGTGACCACCGGGCAGTTCACCATTCCGCTGATGAAACGCTTCGGCTACCGGTCGGCCTTTGCGGGCGGCGTGGAATCCACTTCCTCCATGGGCGGCCAGCTGATGCCGCCGGTCATGGGCGCGGTCGCCTTCATCATGGCCGAAACGCTGGGCGTCGAATATGTCGAAGTGGTCAAGGCCGCCCTGATCCCGGCCATTCTCTATTTCGCCTCAGCCTTCTGGATGGTGCATCTGGAAGCCGGGCGCCACGGGCTGAAGGGTATGTCGAAGGCCGACCTGCCCTCCCCGATAAAAGCGATCAGGGAGAACTGGTACCTGATCCTGCCGCTTGGCGTTCTGGTTTACCTACTCTTCTCGGGCTTCACGCCT
>JAUIDM010000031.1 GCA_030428915.1 Alphaproteobacteria bacterium
GACCGGATCGCTTCCATGAGGTCGCGGTAAAGCTGCACGGCCAGAGGTCCGGTGCGGTTCGCATCCGGTTGGGTGAGGGCGGTCAGCGCGAGTGGTTCCATGAAATTGGCCAAATCTGGATCTTTCAGGGAACCATAAGCGCAACTATCCCTTGCCGCAAGAAACGGAGGACACATGACCACGCCACCCCCCTACGCCAAGATGAGAAACGCGAACCGCAAGGTCGATGATGAAGCCGTCGCCCACGGGATCCTCGATCAGGGGCTGGTGGCCCATGTCGGTTTCATCGCCCACGACCGGCCGATGGTGATCCCGATGGCCTATGCCCGCGACGGTGACAGGCTGTATATCCACGGCGCATCGAAAACCCGGGCTGTCGCCCAGACCGGCGGTTTGCCGATGTGCCTTACGGTGACGCTCATTGACGGGTTGGTCGCGGCGCGGTCGGGTTTTCACCATTCGGTCAACTACCGCTCCGTCGTTGTCCACGGCATGGCGCGCAAGGTGACCGACAAGGTGGAATTCGACCGCGCGTTGCAACTGATCACCGAACATCTGCTGCCCGGTCGCTATGATGAAATCCGTATCAATACCAGACAGGAGGAGAAGGCGACCGGTGTATTGGCGCTGGATATCGAGGCGATGACGGTCAAGGTCCGCTCCGGCCCGCCGGTTGATGATGCAGCCGATCACGCGCTCGATCTGTGGAGCGGTGTCCTGCCGATCTCAACCGCCATCGGACGCGGGGTGCCCGACGGGTTCACCGATGCGGCCAAGCCCGAGCCCTTGAGCTTCGTCGCCGCGCGGATGAAGTTTCTGGTCTGACTTCTGCGGGCGGTGTTACCGGCCGACGCCCGAATAGGCTTCGAATCCCGCCGCTTTCGCGTCGCGCGGCGAGTATATGTTGCGAAGGTCCGCCATGCGCGGGCTCTTCATCGCATTGGCCAACCGGGGCAGATCCAGTGCTCGGAACTCGTTCCATTCGGTCAGGACCACGACGACATCGGCGCCTTCGGCGGCGGCATAGGCGTCGTCCAGCCAGTCAACGCCGGGCAACAGATGCTGGCCCTCACGCCGGCCTTGGGGGTCCACCACGCGCACTTTCGCGCCGTTGCCAACCAAAGCGGGAACGATCGTCAGCGAGGGCGCGTCCCGCATGTCGTCGGTGTTGGGTTTGAACGTAACACCGAGTACGGCGACCGTCTTGCCGTTTACCGACCCGTCGCATAGGTCCATGACCTTTTCGATCATTCGGCGCTTGATCTCGTCATTGACCTTGATGACGGTCTCGACGATCTGCATGGGCGCGGCGTGTTCCTGCCCGATCCGGGCAAGCGCAGACGTATCCTTGGGGAAACACGACCCGCCATAGCCCGGTCCGGCATGCAGGAACTTGTTGCCGATCCGGTTGTCGAGGCCCATGCCCTTCGATACCTGCTTCACATCGGCGCCCACCTTTTCGCAAAGCCGGGCGATTTCGTTGATGAAGGTGATCTTGGTCGCGAGGAACGCGTTGGCCGCGTACTTGATCATCTCGGCAGTCTCAAGGTCCGTGTAGAGAACCGGGAAATCGCGCAGGAAGAGCGGGCGGTAGATCTCGCCCATCACCTTGCGCGCGCGGTCCGAGGTGACGCCGACGACGACGCGATCGGGTCGCATGAAATCGTCGATTGCCGCGCCCTCGCGCAGGAATTCGGGGTTTGAAGCCACGTCGAACTCTGCCTCTGGCGCGGCTTTTTCCACAACCGCGCGGACGGCGGCGTTGGTACCGACCGGCACGGTCGACTTGGTGACGATAACGGCATAGCCGGTGAGTGCGCGGCCGATTTCCTCGGCCGCCGCCATCACATAGGTCAGGTCGGCATGGCCGTCGCCGCGCCGTGTGGGCGTACCAACGGCGATAAAGACTGCGTCCGCCCCGGCGACGGCGCCTTTCAGATCGCCGGTAAATGTCAGCCGGCCGGCAGCCACATTGCGGGCCATCAGCACATCAAGCCCAGGCTCATAGATTGGCACTTCGCCCCGGGTCAGCATCTCGACCTTGCGGGGGTCCTTGTCTACGCAGACGACATCATGCCCGAAATCGGAAAGACAAACCCCCGAAACCAGACCGACATAGCCGGTGCCGATCATCGCAATCTTCATAAACTGACCCTCGTCAAATGCGTTGCGACGACATGGAACGAACCCCCGGGCCCTGTCAACGCCGGGCCGGGTATTCCGCGATGCCATATCCCCCAATTGCCGGAATTATGGACACAGTGCCGTCATGATGCACCAGCTTGTGCGGCGGGGGGAAACACGGAGGATCACTGGCCGTGCGTGCCGGTCAGCCGGGCTGTCGTATGCCCATAAGCGCGAAATCCGTGGCCACCGCCCCGACCCACATCGCGGTCAGCGCCGCCCATGCGGTTCCGGCAAAGATCGACCCGCCGGTGACGCCCGCGCCGATGGAACAGCCGCCCGCCAGCATCGCGCCGAACCCCATCAGCACGGCACCGGTCATCGCCCGGCGCATGTTGCCTTCGTTTTCGAAACCCTCGAACCGGAACTGTCCTGATAACAGCGCTGCTACACCTGCGCCGACAACGACGCCCGGAACGAGGCCGACGTCGAACTCGAGCACCTGCACGGGCAAAAGAAAGAACATAAGCGTCGTGGCTGAGGGGCCGGAAAAGGTAACGGAACTGATCGTCACCGGATCGAAACTGACCTGCGCAAGAGCGAAGGTGGAAATCCAGCCCAACGCGACCGCGAAGCCAACGCCTGAGGCGAAGACAAGGGTCGATGCCCCAATCCGGTTGCGTCGGGCAAGGGCCAGTGCGAGCAGAGCGATCATCAAACCCAGTACGAACCCGCTTTCGCGCGGCAGGCCCATCGCGCCGATAAGATCCACGTTCCGGCCACCCTGCGTGGTCCACTGTGCGGCGAGCGCGTCGCGGAAAGGCGCGAACAACCCCTTGAGACTCATCTGCGCGACCACCGCAAAAATGAGGCCGGAGACGATGGCGCGCAGGTTGCCCGATGCGGCAAGGACCAGAAGCCTGCCGGGGCAGCCGCGCGCCAGGACCATGCCCGCGCCGAAGATCAGGCCACCCACGATCGCCCCGCTCCACGATCCGGTCACGGCCATCATCCGCGCTTCTTCGACCTTCAGGAAGCCTGCAAGCGCCGCGCCCTGCACCCAGACGAGCGCGGTCGAGAAACACAAAAGCCATACAGCCATCCGCGGGCCGAGCGTTCCGCGCGCAAACTCGACGCAGGCCGCGCGCAGGCAGAAGCGCGACCTTTGCGCCGCCACACCAAAGACGATGCCGGTGACGAGGCCAAGCAACGCTGCCGCCGGTTCCTCTCCGATGCCTTCGACAAGTGTCAGAATGTCCAATGCCGCTCCTCCGGTTTGGTAAACCCATGCCGGAATGCGAATATGTCTGCCTTGATCCAAATCATGCCTGTGCGGCGCGGCGGATGGCCCTGTGCGCGCCTGCCCTCGCCAACACCGGAAAAGCGGCGTATGTGGAGGCGATGTTCATCCGGACCGTCACACTGAAAGAAGCAGAAAACCTGCCACGCTGGCGCAGGCCCGCATTTCTTTTGTTCCTGATGGCGGCAGCGATGCCGATTGCCTTCGCCACATGGTCCGCGCTTCTGAACAACTTCGTGAAAGAGGCGGCGGGCTTCACGGGCGTCGAGATCGGCTGGCTGCACACGGTTCGGGAGATTCCGGGCTTCCTCGCGATCGGGGTCATCGTCCTGTTGTGGGCGATGCGGGAGCAGGTGCTGGCGCTTCTGTCGCTTGCACTGCTAGGGGCCGCGACGGCGGTTACGGCGATGTTCCCCAGTTTTGGCGGAATTCTGATGGTGACGCTCTTGTCCTCCATCGGCTTTCACTATTTCGAGACGGTCAACCAGTCGCTGCAACTGCAATGGATCGACAAAAAGCACGCGCCACAGGTGCTCGGCTGGATCGTCGCCATCGGCTCGGGGGCCTCTCTCGTGGCTTATGGGCTGATCGTGCTGACCTGGAAGACCTTCGATCTGAGTTATGGCGTTGTCTATGGCATATCGGGCGGGCTGACGCTGGCCATCGCGATCTTCGCGGCCTTCGCCTATCCGCAATTCGAGGCGCCCGAGCCGCAGTTGAAGCACTTCGTGCTGCGAAAACGGTACTGGCTTTACTACCTCATGCAGTTCATGGCTGGCGCCCGGCGGCAGATCTTCGTCGTATTCGCGGCTTTCATGATGGTCGAACGCTTTGGGTTCGAGGTACATGAGGTGACGGCTCTGTTTCTTGTCAACTACCTTGCCAACATGGCCTTCGCGCCATTGATGGGCAAAGCCGTGGGACGGTTCGGCGAGCGCAATGCGCTGCTGTTTGAATATACCGGATTGCTGATGGTGTTCCTGGCCTATGGCGGCATTTACTGGTTCGGCTGGGGTGTGGTCGTGGCGGCAGTGCTTTACGTGCTCGACCACCTCTTCTTCTCGCTCGCTTTCGCGTTGAAGACCTACTTCCAAAAGATCGCGAGTCCCGGGGATATCGCGCCGACCGCGGCGGTGGCCTTTACCATCAACCATATTGCGGCGGTCTTTCTGCCCGCGCTTCTGGGTTATCTCTGGGTGATCTCTCCCGGCGCGGTGTTCGGGCTCGCAGCGGTGATGGCCTGCGTGTCTTTACTGCTCGCCCTGATGATCCCGCGCCATCCCGAACCGGGATACGAAACGGTTTTTGCCCGCGGCCTGCCGATGGCGGCGGAATGAGCGGGGCCGGTACACGCGGCAAAGTGATCGCGTGCATCGTGGCGATGCTGCTGGTGAAGCGCTATATATCTCCCTGAACAGGCCGGGGGCCGCCGCTCTCGCCACTGAACAGGAGTGCAGGATGCTGAACGCCCTTTTCGGAAGGAAACCCGCGATGCCGTCCAGAGACGACGCCCTTCCCGGACGAACAGAGCCGATCCCGACGGCCGAGGACCATTTCATCTTTCACCGTCCACTGAAATCGCCAGTGCCCGAAGGGATGGAAGAGGCGATGTTCGGAATGGGCTGTTTCTGGGGCGTCGAGCGAAAGTTCTGGCAGCTTGAAGGTGTCTGGCTGACCATGGTCGGCTATTCGGCCGGGATCACGCCCAACCCGACCTACAAGGAGACCTGCACCGGCCTCACCGGGCACAATGAGGTCGTGCGGGTGATCTACGACCCATCGGTCATCAGCTATGACGATTTGCTGAAGGTCTTCTGGGAAGGTCACGATCCGACCCAGGGCGACCGTCAGGGCAACGATGTCGGTACCCAGTACCGTTCGGGCATCTACACCTATTCCGAGGCTCAGGCCGAGGCGGCGGAGGTCAGCCGCAAGGTCTATGCCGAGCGGTTGAAAGGCGCGGGCTATGGCCCGGTCACGACCGAGATCAAACCGGCGACCGAATTCTACTATGCCGAGGACTATCACCAGCAATACCTTGCCAAGAACCCGTCAGGTTACTGTGGCATCGGCGGCACCGGCGTGACCTGCCCCATCGGGCTCAAGGCCTGACCCATGGCCCGCTCGCCGCGTGAGATCATGGCGAGCGGGGAGTGGTATTCCTGTCTGGGTAAAGAGTACGAGGCCCTACGCTGTGCCGCGCGCAGGGCGTGTCACCAGCATGCGACGATGGAGCCCAATGCGCGCGGAGCCTGCGCGCCCCTGCTGGCGGATCTGATCCGTACGGGCCGGGAATGCTGGATCGAGGCGCCTTTTCACTGCTCCTACGGGATGAACCTGACGCTCGGCGACCGGGTCTATCTGAACGCGGGCTGCGTGGTGCTCGATTCCGCCCCCGTCACCATCGGGTCGCATTCGATGCTTGGGCCGGGCGTGCATATCTACTGCGCTGATCATCATCGTGATCCGGCGAAACGGCGCGAGGGGATCGAACGCGCGCTGCCGGTGACCATCGGTGCCGATGTCTGGATCGGCGGCGGGGCGATGATCCTGCCCGGCGTGACCATCGGCGACGGGGCCATCGTCGCGGCAGGGGCGGTCGTCTCGCGCGATGTGACCCCTGGATCACGGGTTGCGGGCATCCCCGCGCGGGGGATATAGGCGCGTCACGCCGCGTCATCTACGGGGAGTGCCCATGCCCACCTATTCTGCACTGACCACCCTGCCCGAAAAGGAGCCGGCCGAGGCGCTGGCCGAAGCGATGGAGAACTTTCTGCCGGAACCGACCGGCATCGGCTGCTTCGAGATCGAGGACGGGTCAGGCCGATACGAGGTCGGGGTCTATTTCGAGGAAGAACCGAATGAGGTCGAACTGGCGCTGATGGCGGCGATCTACGGGGCGAAGCCCTTTGCCGTCTCGGAAGTGCCGGAAACCGACTGGGTCGCGCATGTCCGACGTGAGCTGCAGCCGGTGGCGGCCGGGCGGTTCTTCGTTCATGGAAGCCACGATGCAGACAAAGTGCCGGAAGGTAGCGTGCCGCTGCGGATCGAGGCGGCCATGGCCTTTGGCACGGGGCATCACGGTACCACAAAGGGCTGTCTGCTGGCATTGGACCGGCTTGATCAATCCGGGTTCAAAGGGCGAAGCGTGGCCGATATCGGCTGCGGAACGGCGGTACTGGCGATGGCCGCCGCCGCCATCTGGCCCGATCCGGTGATCGCATCAGATATTGATCCGGTCGCGGTGGAAACGGCGGCGGCAAACGTCGCTGCGAACGGGCAGCGCGACCGGGTCCACTGTGTTGAGGCCGTCGGCTTCAAGCACCCCGATCTGGCCGCCCGCGCACCCTACGATCTTATTTTCGCCAATATCCTCAAGGGTCCGCTCATCGATCTGGCCCCGGATATGGCAAGGTTTGCAGCCCCGTCCGGCTATGTGATTCTGTCCGGTATCCTCAACAGTCAGGCGGATGAGGTCGTGAGTGTATACACCGGCGTCGGCTTTTGTCTCGCCTCGCGGGACGAAATATCCGATTGGACGACATTGGTTCTGAAAAGGGGCCAATAAAGCGGGCGTGTCGGGGTGCCCCATTGCTGCCACAATTCGACCGCACCGTTGACGCTCGCGGGGGTGAATAAGACTTGGGAGAGACGCATGGTCGATCGAAATTTGCAGAATTTCTATGGCCGGGTCGGACGGATTGAAAAGATTCACGCTGCAGGCGGCGGGTTTGAGGCCGAAGGCACCCTCGGCATGTCCTTTTACAACGCGAAGCGGAACCGTGCCCCTCGCAAGGGATATCTTGGTCCGCTCGTTCTGATCCTCATGACGATCGTTTCCATCAAGGCCGCGGTTCATGCATCGATCGGTCAGGAGGCCTATCAGGAACGCATCGCCCGGCTTGAGGCCGGAAGTTGGGCGGACCGTACCGGTGCGTATGTCCTGCGCGCCGATCCGCTGACTCTGGCGATCTCCGAACAGGTTCGCAAACACCTGTTCTGAATACCTGACAGGAAAAACTAAGGCCGTGTCGGATTTTTCCGGCACGGCCTTTTGCGATTGTGGTCGCGTTCAACGCCCGGCGATTAGCCGCGCGACGCGATCAGGTCGATGTCGCCACGCGACAGACCGATATCGTCGAGTTCACGATCGGACAGCTTGGACAGCGCATTGCGCGTCACGCGGGCGTCGTTCCAGCCGGCAAAGGCCGAGACGAACAGACCGAAGATGCCGGAGATCGAACCGGCGGCGGGGCGGTGGGCTTCATAAACAGCCATGGTCGTTTCCTTGTCTTCGATGGCGCGTCCCCTTGACGCGTCTCGTTGAAGCGGCAGATAGACCTCGTGCTGCGCCGCGGCAAGGAGCGGAACCGCATGCCTGACATGCACGGATTGCAAGCCTCATTTTTGCCGTAAGTTCTTAAAACAAAGGGGTTTCCCGGGGGTGGGGAAATGTCGTTTTCTGATGATGCAGCGGCGATTCTCATCTGCGTGCGTTGCGCAGCCGTGATCAGCGGCCATTCGGCATTCTTCCTTTGCGATGTTCGCTATTCGTGCTAGTCGTGTGAAAAAAGCAACATATGAGGGAGCAGATGCGCGTTCTCGGGATCGATCCGGGGCTTCGGAATCTCGGCTGGGGGGTGGTCGAGGTCGCGGGATCGCGACTCACACACGTCGCCAACGGCATTATCCGGTCCGAGGGCGCAGAGCTCGGTCAGCGCCTCCTGTCGCTCTATGACGCGCTGCGCCGGATCGTGGCAGAGCATGCGCCCGATGCCGCCGCGGTTGAGCAGACCTTCGTCAACAAGGATGGCGCAGGCACGCTTAAGCTGGGCCAGGCGCGGGGAATAGCGATGCTTGTTCCGGCGCAGGCTGGGCTGGCCATCGGCGAGTATGCCCCGAATGCGGTCAAGAAGGCGGTCGTCGGTGTCGGCCATGCCGACAAGGTCCAGATCGCGCATATGGTCCGCTTCCAACTACCGGGCGTGGAGCTTGCCGGGCCCGATGCTGCAGATGCGCTTGCCATTGCCATCTGCCATGCCCATCACCTGCAAAGTGCCGGCCGTCTGGCACAGGCCATACGGGGGGCGGCATGATCGGGCGGATTGCCGGTGTCATCCTGCATCGGGCGATGGATCATGTTCTGATCGATGTACGCGGCGTTGGCTACGTGGTCCATGTCTCGCAGAGAACCGCCGCCGGCCTGCCGCCCGTGGGCGAGGCTTGCGCGCTATATACCGATCTTCTGGTGCGTGAAGACCTGTTGCAACTCTTCGGCTTCCCGACGCTTCTGGAAAAGGAATGGCACCGGCTTCTGACCACCGTTCAGGGTGTGGGCGCCAAGGCGTCTATGGCAATCCTCGGGACGCTTGGTGCCGAGGGCGTCGGCCGCGCCATCGCCTTGGGTGATGCGGCAGCGGTGAAGGCCGCGCCCGGCGTGGGCCCGAAACTGGCGCAACGCATCGTGCATGAGCTCAAGAACAAGGCGCCTGCCGTCATGGCATTGGGCGGTGCGCTCAGCGTCGATACGTCTGGGATGGACGAGGTGATCGAATCCGCCCCGGCCCCCCGCAAGGCGCCCGCACCCAGACCGCAGCCTTCCGCTTCGGCCAATGCCACGGCCGAAGCGCTGTCGGCGCTGATCAATCTCGGCTACGGACAGGGCGAGGCGGCTGCCGCCGTCGCCGAAGCCGCAGGCGCGGATGAAGGCGCTGCAACGCCCGCGCTGATCCGCGCGTCACTGAAACTGCTGGCGCCGAAAGGGTGACGATGGAACCCGATCCCACTCTTCGCCCCGCTCCGCAGCCCGAGGATGCCGACCGGTCGCTGCGCCCGCAGGCCCTTTCGGACTTCGTCGGTCAGGAAGAGGCGCGGGCCAACCTCCGCGTTTTCATCGAAAGTGCCAAGCGGCGGGGCGAGGCGATGGACCATACGCTCTTCCACGGCCCCCCGGGCCTCGGCAAGACGACGCTTGCGCAGATCATGTCAAAGGAACTCGGCGTGAATTTTCGCATGACGTCCGGCCCGGTTCTGGCGCGCGCCGGGGACCTCGCCGCGATCCTGACCAATCTTGAGGCGCGCGATGTCCTGTTCATTGACGAGATTCATCGGTTGAACCCGGCGGTGGAGGAAGTCCTTTATCCCGCGATGGAGGACTTCGAACTGGACCTAGTCATCGGCGAAGGCCCGGCGGCGCGGACGGTCAGGATCGAGTTGCAGCCCTTCACGCTTGTCGGTGCGACGACACGGCTTGGCCTGTTGACGACGCCGCTCCGCGACCGGTTCGGTATTCCGACACGGTTGCAATTCTATACCGTGCCCGAGCTTGACCACATCGTCACGCGCGGCGCGAGGTTGATGGGCATATCCTCCGACCCCGAGGGCACATTGGAAATCGCCCGACGCGCGCGCGGCACGCCGCGCATCGCCGGGCGGCTCCTGCGCCGGGTTGTCGATTTCGCGCTGGTGGAAGGCGACGGCCGGCTTACGCGCGAGATCGCTGACAGAGCGCTGACGCGGCTGGGAGTCGATCATCTCGGCCTCGACGGTGCCGACCGCCGTTATCTGACACTGGTGGCAGAGAACTACGGCGGCGGCCCGGTCGGAGTGGAGACTATCGCAGCCGCGCTTTCCGAAAGTCGCGACGCGATCGAGGAGGTGATCGAGCCCTACTTGCTGCAACAGGGCCTGATCCAGCGCACGCCGCGTGGACGGATGTTGGCGCAGAAGGCCTGGCTCCATCTCGGGCTCGCCGCGCCGCGGGTGGTCGGGCAGAGCGATCTTTTCGGGAAGTAGCGCCAGGTTGAGACGGGCCAGCAAAACTTCTATGCCTCTGGCGGGATCAGCGCATCAAGGGGAATACCGGTTGACCGAGGACGAGATCGCGAAATTGTTCACAGGCTCGTCCGGCGATTATGTCTTCGCCCGCTGGGCGCGGCCCATCGTGCCCGTGGTCTTCGGCACCGACGATACGACGCTCGCCACGGTCAAGGGCGCGGTCGAGGCTGTGGTGACGCTGGCAGGCCACAAGATGGCCGAGACCGACCCCGAACAGGGCGCCAACCTGATGATCTTCTTCTTCCGCGATTGGCGCGAACTTCTGGACGTGCCCGATCTCGACCGGCTGGTCGAAGGGCTTGGCCCCCTCGTCGCGCGGCTGGAAGTGGAGGGCGCCAATCAGTACCGCCACTTCCGCTTTGAAGAGACAGGCGCGATCCGGGCGTGCATCGCTTTCATCCGCATGGACGACGCTCTCTCCCGGATGCCGGCAGAAACCATTGCGCTCAGCCTCGCGGTGCAGGTCATTCTGCTCTGGTCGGACCGGGCCTTCCGCGACCGTTCGCCGCTGGCACAGGTGCGCGATACCGTAATCCTCAGCCCCGACGTCGCTGGAGTGATCCGCGCGGCCTATGATCCGGTCATGCCAGAAACAGCCCGCGATCCGAGCCATGCACTGCGTCTCGCAGCCCGCATGACCTGACACGCCCACGTTCCGGCTGGCAGTATTCCGGTACGATTCATGCGAAGCGCCCGTGACGCGCAGTTGGACAACAGCACGGTGCAACGGGCGTCACCTTTCGGTCGCGCCGGTTCTGCCCGGATCAGTTGCCGGTGATCTGCACCTTGCCGACGAGGCGGGCGCCCTTTTCCGAAACCAGCGTCCGGGCGGCGATATCGGCCTTAACATCCGCGGTCTTGACGAGCGAGAGTTCGGTACATTTGATCCGGCCCGACTGGGCGCCTTGGATCGTCACGGCCTCGGCAGAAATCGCGCCATCGACGCGGCCGCCGGGATGCACGTCGACCGCGCGGGCATCGACATCGCCGGTCACCTTGCCCTTGACGTCTATCTCACCCTCCTTGGAGGTGACGTTGCCTTCGATAGTCAAATCTTCTTCGATCACGGAACGGGTCATTCGGGCTCTCTCTCTGGCGGTGCGGCTTGTGGTACATCATGGCTACACGAGGGGTGCGGCCATGCCAAGCCGCTTGGGCGGCCGAACGCTTGTCATGAACGTAACGGAACCGTTAGGGATAAGGCACGGAACCGCAGGAGACATTATGCGCCATACCTTCCAGATCCGGGTCTATTACGAGGATACTGATCTGGCCGGTATCGTCTACTATGCCAATTACCTGAAGTTCATCGAGCGCGGGCGAACCGAATGGGTTAGGTCGCTGGGCATCGATCAGGGACGGCTCAAGGAAGAGCAAGGTATTGTCTTTGCTGTGCGCAGAGTGGAGGCCGATTACCTGCGTCCTGCACGGTTCGATGACGAACTGACGGTTTCGACCCGGGCCGAGGCGGCCTCTGGTGCGCGCATCGTTCTGGACCAGCAGGTCACGCGGGCGGGCGAGGTTCTGTTTCAAGCCACCGTCACCCTGGTCTGCCTGACGGACGGGGGGCACGCCGCGCGGATTCCGGCGGAAATCCGCCACCTTCTCGGGGGTGCTCTGCACTGAGTGCAGGCACGAAACGGCTGCCCACGCAGATGTGTTGGCTTTCCCTCTAAAACCCGGATAGAATCAAATGTAAGAGAGCCGGGAAAACGCGGCCCAAACGGCGAGCAGTAACACATGGAAACTGAAACCCTTGCGATGGCGCAGGAGATGGATTTCTCCTTGCTTGCGCTTTTCTTGCGCGCGTCATTTGTCGTGCAACTCGTGATGATCATGCTGATTGTGGCCAGTTTCTGGTCTTGGGCGATCATCATCCAGAAATTCATCTCATATCGACAGGCTCGGCACGAGGCGTCAATCTTCGACCGTGCCTTCTGGTCGGGAGAGCCTTTGGATGAGCTTTTCGAGAAGATCGGATCGCAACCTGACGGCGCGAGCGAGAAGATTTTCGCATCCGGCATGGTCGAATGGCGGAGGTCTCATCGTGAAGGTGGTGAATTGATCGCCGGCGCGCAGGCGCGGATCGACAGGTCGATGGATGTAGCCATCGTGAAAGCGACGGAAAACCTGACGCGCGGCTTGCCCTTCCTGGCGACCGTCGGTTCGACCGCCCCGTTTGTCGGCCTTTTCGGCACGGTCTGGGGTATCAAGGTGGCGTTCGAGCAGATCGCGATCAGCCAGAACACCTCGCTTGCCGTGGTGGCGCCGGGCATCGCCGAGGCGCTACTGGCCACCGCGCTGGGCCTTCTAGCCGCGATCCCGGCCGTGATCTTCTACAACAAGCTGTCGACCGACAGCGACCGCATCATCTCGGGCTACGAGGCGTTCGCCGACGAATTTGCCACCATCCTCTCGCGCCAGCTGGACGGCTGATCCGATGGGTGCAGGTGTGATGAAATCGGGCGGTGGCGGCGGGCGGCACCGCCGTCGCGGCGGGCGCGGCAAGGCGCAGGTGATGAGCGAGATCAACGTCACGCCCTTCGTGGACGTGATGCTTGTGCTCCTGATCATCTTCATGGTCGCGGCCCCCCTGCTGACCGTCGGCGTGCCCCTGGAACTGCCGAAAACCGCTGCGCAGGCCGTCGCGACCGAGCAGGAAGAGCCGTTGACAATCTCGGTTCAGGACGATGGCACGATTTCCATACAGAACACGCCGACGCCCGAAGCCGAGCTGATCGCCAAGCTTCGTGCGATCGCTGCGGAACGGACGGACGACAAGCTTTTCCTGCGCGCCGACGGCAAGATCCCTTACGAGCGGGTCGTTCAGGTCATGGGTGCGCTCAATTCGGGCGGCTTTTCCAACATCGTTCTGGTGACCGACGCCGGTGGCCCGAGCTTTGACGGGCAGGCGGGGAACTAGGGCATATGCCCATGGACAGGTCCGAACGCACAGGCATGATCGTCTCGGGGGCCGCGCATATTGGCGCGATCCTCTGGCTCATGCTGGGCGGGATCTTCTTTTCGCACGACTTGCCGCCGCCGGTGGAGACCGCCGAAGTTACCCTGATGTCGGAGGCGGAGTTTGCCGCGATGACGGCGGCGGCGCCGACCGCGCCGACGGAAACCGCACCCGAACCGTCTCTGCCGGAACCCGCGCCGATTGAGGAGACGCCCCCTTCGCCCGAGCCGGAAACCCAGCCGGAAACGGCCCCGCCGGTAGAACCGGAACCGCAGCCCGAGCCCGACATCGCGCCGGATGTGACTGAACTGACGCCACCGGAACCTGAGGTGGAGGATACCGCCCCCACGCCTCTAAGCCCACCGACGGACGTGCCGTTGGAAACCCAACTGCCCGAACCGCAGTCCGATCCGAAATCCGCGCCGCGCGTGGCACCCGATCCGACGGAAGCCCCGGAAGAGAATGCCGATGTCGCGCCCGAGGCCGTGGCCGAGACGACGCCTGAGCCTGCCGAAGAGCCGGCGCCGGAAGAGCCGGCGGAAGCCGCCGCGCCGCCCGATAGCGGCCAAGTGCTGGAAACCGAGGCCAACAAGGAGCAGACCAAGCTCGCCTCGGCCGCGCCCACGTCTTCACCGCGTCCGAAGCCGCGACCCGAAAAACAGCCCGACCCGAAACCGGCCGCAGAACCCGCTCCGAAGCCGGATCCTGAGCCTGCGCCCGCAGAAGACGCCGTCGCAGATGCGTTAGCCGAGGCATTGGCAGGGGCGGCATCTGAAGAACCGTCGCCCGGCACGGGCACTGCGCCGTCCGGTCCACCGCTGACGGGCGGCGAGAAGGACGCCCTTGTAATCGCGGTCAAGCAGTGCTGGAACGTGGGCGCGCTTTCGACTGATGCCCTGCGCACCATCGTCACGGTGGCGGTCAGCATGGAACAGTCCGGCAAGCCGATCAGCGGATCGATTCGCATGATCGGTTCGGAAGGCGGCACGGATGCCTCGGCCCAGCAGGCCTTTGAGGCCGGCCGCCGCGCCATCATTCGTTGCGGCGCGAACGGATTTCCGCTGCCGCCCGAAAAGTACGATCAGTGGCGCGAGGTTGAAATCGTCTTCAATCCTGAAAACATGAGGATGAGATGACCTTGCACTGCGAAATCCAGTATCCGACTCGAAAGAAGGGAACGCCATGAACATGATCCGGACATTCCTCATTTCACTGGCGCTGACAGGCGTTGTCGGGCTTAAGGCCAATGCTGCACCGCTCAGAATTGAGATTACCGACGGGGTCATCGAACCCTTGCCGTTTGCCGCCCCGAGCTTTGTCGCTGAAAACCCTGGCGCGGCAGAGATTGCGCAGGCGATCACGCAGGTCGTGGCCGCCGATCTTGCCGGAACAGGGCTTTTCCGGGAGATCCCCTCCTCGGCCTTCATCAGCCCGGTCACGAGCTTTGACGCGCCGGTCGCCTATGCCGACTGGAAGGCGATCAACGCGCAGGCGCTGATCACGGGGGCGGTGGCTGCGACCTCTGACGGGCGGATCAACGTGAAGTTCCGCCTTTTCGACGTCTTTTCGGACGCGCCGCTTGGCGACGGTTTGCAGTTCGGCGGTGGTCAGGGCGATTGGCGACGCATCGCGCACAAGGTATCGGACCAGATCTATGCCCGGATCACTGGCGAAAGCGCCTATTTCGACAGCCGTGTGGCCTTCGTGTCCGAGAGCGGACCGAAGGATCAGCGGCTGAAGCGTCTGGCGATCATGGATTATGACGGGGCAAATGTTCAGTACCTGACGGATAGCTCGACCATCGTGCTTGCGCCGCGCTTTTCGCCCGCGGGGGACCGCATCCTTTATACCTCGTTCGAAACCGGCTTCCCGCGCATCAAGCTGATGGATATCGCGACCGTCTCGTCGCGCGCGTTGGCCGAACTCAGCGGTAACATGACCTTCGCGCCGCGCTTTTCGCCTGATGGGGGCACGGTCGTCTTCTCACTGGAACAGGGCGGCAACACCGACCTTTATTCGATGCAACTCTCTTCGGGTCAGATGACGCAACTGACAAATGCGCCTTCGATCGAGACGGCGCCATCCTTCTCGCCTGACGGCAGCAAGATCGTTTTTGAAAGCGACCGGTCGGGGAACCAGCAGCTCTACGTCATGCCCGCTTCGGGCGGGGAGGCGGCGCGGATCAGCTTTGGCGAGGGACGTTATGGCACCCCGGTCTGGAGCCCGCGCGGCGACCTCGTGGCTTTTACCAAGCAGAATGCGGGCCGGTTCCATATCGGCGTGATGCGCACCGATGGCAGCGAGGAGCGGCTTCTGACGGCCTCCTTCCTCGACGAGGGTCCGACCTGGGCACCGAATGGCCGTGTGATCATGTTCACGCGCGAAACACCCGGTGCGGGCGGCGGGGCGCAGCTTTTCTCGGTCGATATCACGGGCCGGAACCTGCGCGCGGTGCCAATGGAAGGGGCGGCGTCCGACCCGGCATGGTCGCCGCTGCTACCCTGAGACGGCGGATTCCCAAGCGCAACGGCGAATGATAAGGTAACGGCCATCGAGCCAAGAACAAAGGCGGTAAAACCGATGATGAAAGTATCCTCCATCCTCCTGGTCGTGGGCGCGCTGGCGCTGTCGGCCTGTAACAATCCCGACCGTTACGGCGCGGGCGGTGCCGACGGCGCGGGGGCCTATGGCCAGGGCGGCATCTCGTCCGGCGCGCTGGGCGACCCGAACGACCCGAATTCGCTGGCCTATTTCCAGCAGACGATCGGCGACAAGGTTCTGTTCGCCGTCGACCAGTCGACCCTGACGCCCCAGGCGCAGTCGGTACTGGCGCAGCAGGCCGCCTGGCTGAACAACCATCCCGGCAATACCGCCATCATCGAAGGCCATGCCGACGAACAGGGCACGCGGGAATACAACCTCGCGCTGGGCGCGCGCCGCGCGTCGGCGGTGCAGCAATACCTGATCTCGCAGGGCGTGGCCCCGAACCGGCTGCAGACCGTGTCCTACGGCAAGGAACGCCCGCTGGCCGTCTGTTCGGATGAGGCCTGCTATTCGCAGAACCGCCGCGCCGTCACCGTCATCGGCGCTGGCGCGGGCGTCTGAGCGCGATGAAGATCCGGACCCCCTCCCTTCTTCTCGCGGTGGCGCTCCTGGGCGCCCCCGCGGTCGCTCAGGAGCGTGCGCAGACGATTGCCGATATGCGGTCGGAATTGTCCGCGCTGGCCGGGCAGTTGCAGGCTCTCCGCTCGGAACTGGTGGCGGGCGGCGCCTCGGCGATGCAGCAGGCGGGCGGGGCTTCGGCGCTCGACCGGATGAACGCGATGGAAGCGGAACTGTCGCGGCTCACCTCGCAGGCGGAAGCCCTGCAAAATCAGGTCAACCGGGTTGTCGCGGACGGGTCCAACCGGATCGGCGATCTGGAGTTCCGCATCTGCGAACTGGAAGAGGGTTGCGATCCGTCGAACCTGCCGATTACGCAGACGCTTGGCGGCGGAACAGGCGCGGGTGCCGCGTTGCCGCCGGTCACGACCCTGCCGGCGACGGGGGGCACCCCGACGCCGGAGCTTGCGCTGAGCGAGCAGGCAGATTTCGATGCGGCCAAGGCGGCATTTGATGCGGGCGACTATCAGAGCGCGGCCGACAAGTTCGCGGCTTTTACCACGAACTATCCCGGCGGTCCGCTGACCGGCGAGGCGCAATTCATGCGCGGCGAGGCGCTGCAGAAGATGGGTGATACGTCAAACGCGGCGCGCGCGTACCTCAACGCCTTTTCCGGCGCGCCCGACGGGCCGCGCGCGCCTGCGGCGCTCTTGAAACTTGGCGCGGCGCTTGGCGTTCTGGGGCAGACGCAGGAAGCCTGCGTGACGCTGGGCGAGGTCGGCCTGCGCTATCCGACCGCGCCGGAAGCGGTGGAGGCCTCCACCGCCATGCAGGCGCTCGCCTGCCAGTGACGGCAGGCGACCTTCTTTCCATCCTTGAAACGGCGTTTGCGCCGGGCCTGCCGGACAGGCTCGGCGTAGCTGTTTCTGGCGGCAGCGATTCGATGGCGCTCTTGCATGTCGCGGCGGATTGGCGCGGGCAGGGTGGGCCAGAGGTTCTGGCGGTGACGGTGGATCACCGCTTGCGGCCGGAGGCGGCAGAGGAAGCGGCGATGGTCGCACGGCTTTGTGCCGGGCTTGGTGTCGTACACCAGACGCTTGTCTGGGAACACGACGATATCGGGGGCAACCTTCAGGACGTTGCCCGCCGTGCGCGCTATTCTCTGATCGCTGAGTGGGCACGTGCAAACGGCGTAACCCATGTGTTGACCGGCCATACCGCAAATGATCAGGCCGAATGCATCCTGATGGGGCTGGCCCGTGCAGCCGGGATCGACGGGCTGGCGGGGATGCGCGAGAGATGGGAGGACGAATGCATCCTCTGGCTGCGTCCCTTTCTAGGCGTAACGCGCCAGGCGCTGAGAGCCGATCTTGCCGCGCGCGGCGTGACATGGATTGACGATCCGACGAACGAGGATGATCGCTACACTCGCGTCAAGGCGCGCAAGGCGCTTCACGCGCTCGGCCCGCTCGGCATCGGGGTGGGCGAATTGGCGACGGTTGCCGTGAACCTCGCACAAGCCCGGCAGGTCGTTGTCGAAGCGACCGTTGAGGCGGCAGCGCGGATTGCGACCGAAAAGGGGGGCGAGGTCGCTTTCGAACGTGCGGCGTTCCTGCGTCTTGCCCCTGAAACCGCCCGGCGCATGCTGGTCGGGGCTCTGCTTTGGCTTTCCCGTGCCGACTATCCGCCGCGTGCCGATGCTATTCGGCGGCTAAAAACCGCGATCCGGGAAGGCCGCGATGCCACGCTCTGGGGTTGCAAGATGGCGGTGCGTGGGGACTGTATCCGCATTACGCGCGAGCCGAAGGCAGTGGCGGGGCGGGAAGGTCCGACACATGCGATCTGGGACAATCGCTGGCGGCTTTCTGGCCCGCATGCTGCGGGGTTGAGTGTCAAGGCAATGGGGGCGGAGGGACTCAGGCTCTGCGTAGACTGGCGCCAGACGGGTTTTTCTCGTGCGGCATTGATCGTTTCACCGACCGTTTGGCGCGACGAAGTGCTGATTTCAGCGCCATTGGCCGGCTTTTCGAACGGCTGGACGGCGGAAATCGTGCACGACTATCACTCATTCCTGATATCGCATTGAACCCGGCCTCTTTATCTCTATTTTAGGGGGGAACCCGCACGGTCCGCCGTCGCGGTCGAATTACGTGTGGAGGATTCCCGTGGGTAACGCGCGCAACATCGCCTTTTGGGTCGTGCTGTTTCTTTTGATCCTGGCGTTGTTCAACTTGTTCGGCAACGGACAGTCGACCATGAACTCGCGGACGCTGAGCTATTCCGACTTCCTCGACAAGGTCGATGCGAACGAGGTCAGTGCGGTCGTGATCGACGGCGAGCAGGTGCAGGTCCAGACAAAGGACGGCGCGACTTATGTCACGATCAAGCCCGAAGGCGAGACCCTGAACGAGAACCTGATCGAAACGCTGATCGCCAAGGATGTCAGCGTGAAGGCCGAGCGGCAGGAGCAGTCGGGCTTCTTCTCTGTCCTGTCGCTGTGGCTTCCCTTCCTTGTCCTGATCGGTATCTGGATATTTTTCATGAACCGGATGCAGGGCGGCGGGCGCGGCGGTGCCATGGGCTTCGGCAAGTCCCGCGCGAAGCTTCTGACCGAAAAGCATGGCCGCGTGACGTTTGACGACGTGGCCGGCATCGACGAGGCGAAGGAAGAACTGGAAGAGATCGTCGAATTCCTGCGCAATCCGCAGAAATTCTCGCGCCTCGGCGGCAAGATCCCGAAAGGTGCGCTGCTGGTCGGCCCCCCGGGCACCGGTAAGACGCTTCTGGCCCGTGCTATCGCGGGCGAGGCGGGCGTGCCTTTCTTCACCATCTCGGGCTCCGACTTCGTCGAGATGTTCGTGGGTGTCGGTGCATCTCGGGTCCGCGACATGTTCGAACAGGCCAAGAAGAACGCTCCCTGTATCGTCTTCATCGACGAAATTGATGCCGTGGGCCGGAGCCGTGGCGTAGGTTACGGCGGCGGAAATGACGAACGGGAGCAGACCCTGAACCAGCTTCTGGTCGAGATGGACGGGTTCGAGGCCAACGAAGGCATCATCATCGTTGCGGCCACCAACCGGCCCGACGTGCTTGACCCCGCACTTCTGCGCCCCGGCCGCTTCGACCGTCAGGTCCAGGTTCCCAATCCCGACATCAAGGGCCGCGAGAAGATCCTCGGTGTTCATGCGCGCAAGGTGCCTCTGGGCCCCGATGTCGATCTGCGCATCATCGCGCGCGGCACGCCCGGTTTCTCGGGCGCCGACCTGGCCAATCTGGTTAACGAGGCGGCGCTACTGGCCGCCCGGATTGGCCGCCGGTTCGTCTCTCTCGAGGATTTCGAAAAGGCCAAGGACAAGGTGATGATGGGGCCCGAACGGCGCAGCATGGTCATGACCGAGGACGAAAAGAAACTGACCGCTTATCACGAGGCCGGCCACGCAATCGTCGGCATCCATGTGCCGCAGCACGATCCGGTTCACAAGGTCACGATCATCCCGCGCGGCCGGGCTTTGGGCGTCACCTTCTATCTGCCCGAACGCGACAAGTTGTCTTTGACGCGCGAGGCGGCCTTGTCCAAGCTCGCTTCCGCCATGGGCGGCAAGGCAGCCGAGGAACTGGTCTTTGGCCCGGACAATGTCACAAACGGCGCTTACAGCGACATTCAGCACGTGACCAACCTCGCCACCGCGATGGTCAGCCAGTGGGGCATGTCCGACAAGCTGGGCAACATCAACTACACATCGACGCAGGAAAGCTTCCTCGGCAGTCAGTCGCATTTCAACGCGTCGGACGAAAGCCGCGAGATCATTGATCAGGAAGTGCGCCGCCTGGTGGACGAAGCCTATGAGCGTGCCAAGAAGATTCTGAAGGACAACTGGCAGGAGATGGAAAACCTCGCCCAGGGGCTCTTGGAATATGAGACGCTTACGGGCGAGGACATGATGCGGGTCATTCGTGGCGAAGCGCCGAAGAGCGACGATGATGGCGACGACAGCCCGGATACGGGCAGCACCACGCCGTCGCTTACCGCGATTCCCAAGACGAAAAAGCCGAAAGCGCCGAAGGGCGGCGGTCTGGAACCAGAGCCGTCCGCCTGATCAGGGCACGAAAGGGGCCGTCCCGTCATGGCAAGGGTGAGTGACTGGAGCCCCGACGCCTATGCCCGCTTCGGCGATTTGCGTCTGCGTCCCGCGTTGGATTTGCTCGCGCAGGTCGGCAACCTGCCCGATGGCGATGTGGTCGATCTTGGCTGCGGCAACGGGGCGGCGGGGCCGACACTGGCCGAACGCTTCGTCGGCCGGCGCATTCTGGGTGTCGATATGTCCCCGGCGATGCTGGCGGCTGCGGAGAAATGCGGCTGCTATACACGGCTCAGCGACGCAGATGCCGCCAAGTGGCGGCCAGACGGGCCAACCGCCCTGATCTTTTCGAATGCGGCGATGCATTGGCTACCCGATCACACCGCCCTGTTCCCTCGGCTCTCCGAAGTATTGGTTCCGGGCGGTACGCTCGCAGTGCAGATGCCGCGGCAATACGGCGCGCCTTCGCACCGCTTTC
>JAUIDM010000396.1 GCA_030428915.1 Alphaproteobacteria bacterium
GCATCCGGCTCGGCCGGGTCCATGACGGGATGATGGTCGGTCTTCGGGCAGACAATATCAAGTTGCGGGCCCGTGCTCGGGCCATGGTCATGCAGATTGCAGGCGTTGACGCCGATACCGCCACGATGGCGCTGGCCAAGGCCGGAGGGGAAGTGAAACCCGCCGTCCTGATCGCCGCCGGAAGGACCGCGGATGCCGCCGCAGACCTTCTTGCGGCAAGCGACGACAATCTCCGCGCGGCTATCGCGCGAGTGAACGAAACCGGCCACGATGGCCGGACGATCAAGACCAACCAAGGGAGTGAGTAATGAAACCTAAAAGCCTGACCAGCCTTCTGCTGGCCACAACCATCCTTGGCGCCGCTGCAACGGCCCATGCGCAGGATGTGACGCTGACCATCGAAAGCTGGCGCAATGACGACCTGTCGATCTGGCAGGACCAGATCATCCCGGCCTTTGAGGCGGCCAATCCCGGCATAAAGGTGGAGTTCACGCCCTCGGCGCCCGCTGAGTACAACGCCGTACTGAATTCCAAGCTCGATGCCGGCACGGCGGGCGACCTGATCACCTGCCGCCCCTTCGACGCATCGCTCGCGCTCTTTGAGGGTGGCAAGCTTGCCGACCTCTCCGATCTTCCGGCAATGGCGAATTTCTCTGACGTCGCCAAATCCGCCTGGCAGACCGATGACGCGTCGGCAACGTTCTGCGTGCCGATGGCCTCCGTTATCCACGGCTTCATCTACAACAAGGATGCTTTTGCCGAGCTTGGAATCGACGTACCGGCGACCGAGGCGGACTTCTTCGCCGCGCTCGACAAGATCAAGGAAGACGGCACCTACATCCCGATGGCGATGGGCACCAACGACCAGTGGGAAGCCGCGACGATGGGCTACAACAATATCGGCCCGAACTACTGGAAGGGTGAGGAAGGCCGCCTGGCCCTGATCAAGGGCGAACAGAAACTGACCGACGAGCCCTGGGTCGCCCCCTTCCGGCAACTGGCCAAGTGGGGTGGCTATCTCGGTGACGGATACGAGGCGCAGACCTATCCGGACAGCCAGAACCTCTTCACCCTTGGCCGCGCGGCGATCTATCCCGCCGGTTCCTGGGAAATCTCGGGCTTCAACAGCCTTGTGGATTTCGAGATGGGCGCCTTCCCGCCGCCGGTCGCGAATGAGGGCGACACCTGTTACATCTCGGACCATACCGACATCGCCATCGGCATGAACGCGGCAAGCCCCAATGCCGATGCGGCGCGGACCTTCCTGAACTGGGTCGGTTCGGCCGAGTTCGCGACGCTTTACGCAAACGCGCTTCCCGGCTTCTTCTCGCTGAATTCGGCGCCCGTCGCGATGGAAGACCCGCTGGCGCAGGAATTCGTCAGCTGGCGCGACACGTGCCAGTCGACGATCCGCTCGACCTACCAGATCCTGTCGCGCGGCACCCCGAACCTTGAAAACGAAACCTGGAACGCGTCCGTCAACGTGATCAAGGGCACCGAGACGCCGGAAGATGCAGGCAAGCGGCTGCAGGAGGGGCTCGCCTCCTGGTACGACCCGCAGAAATGACCGGTTTCGCCCGCTGAAGCGGGCGACCCGCGCGGGGGGCTGTCTGCCCCCCGCACCCCCCGAGGATATTTCGCCCAAGTGGAAGCAGAAGGAGGCTGACATGGCATCCCGATCCCGTGTGCATATTGCCGTTTTTCTGGCGCCCGCGGTTCTGGTCTATACCGCCGTGATGATCTGGCCGCTGTTCAACACCTTGCGGCTGGCCCTTTACACCTCCGGCGAGGAAGGGCGTGTCTTTTCCGGGTTGATGAACTTCCGCACCCTGTTCGGTGATCCGCGCTGGTCGGCCTCTTTCTGGAATGCGCTCGGCAACAATTTCTGGTTCTTCATCGTCCATATGCTGGTGCAAAATCCGATCGGCATAGCACTCGCCGCCATCCTGTCGCATCCGCGGCTGCGTTTCGCCGCCCTCTATCGGTCGGCGATCTTCATCCCGACGATCCTCAGCTTCGTCATCGTCGGTTTCGCCTGGAAGCTGATCCTCTCGCCGATCTGGGGCATCGCGCCCGGAATGCTGGACGCGGTTGGGCTGAAATCGCTCTTTGCACCGTGGCTCGGGCGCGAGGAATATGCGCTGACGACACTGGCGCTGATCTCGGTCTGGCAATTCGTCGGCATCCCGATGATGCTGATCTATGCCGCGCTTCTGTCGATCCCCGAGGAGATCCTGGAGGCGGGCGAGATTGACGGCATCACCGGCGCCTCGGCCTTCTGGAGGATCAAGCTGCCGCTGATCCTGCCGTCGATCGGCATCATCTCTATCCTGACCTTCGTCGGCAATTTCAACGCCTTCGACCTGATCTATGCAGCACAGGGCGCACTTGCAGGCCCCGATTTCTCGACCGATATACTTGGCACGTTCCTCTACCGGACGTTCTTTGGCTTCCAGTTGCAACTCGGCGACCCGCATATGGGGTCGGCCATCGCGACGGCGATGTTCGCGATCATCCTTGCCGGGGTCTGCATTTACCTTTTCGCCATCCAGACGCGCATGCGGCGCTACCAGTTCTGAGGGGGAGACGATGAAAAAGGCCCGTCAGAATCCGCTGAATTCCTTCGCCGCCCATACGGCGCTGATTATCTGGACGGTGATCGCGCTTTTCCCGGTCGTGGTGATCCTGATCAACTCCTTCAAGACCCGCAAGGCGATCTTTCGCGAGCCGCTGGCCCTGCCCTCATCCGAAAGTTTCTCGCTGATCGGCTATCAGACGGTGATGAAGCAGGGAGATTTCTTCCTCTACTTCCAGAACTCCTTCATCGTCACGGTCGCGTCGCTCTTCTTCATTCTCCTCTTCGGGGCGATGGCCGCCTTCGCGCTGTCGGAGTACAGGTTCAAAGGCAATACGCTGATGGGACTTTATCTTGCGCTTGGCATCATGATCCCGATCCGCATCGGCACAGTCGCGATCCTGGAATTGATGGTGCAGACCGGGCTTGTGAACACGCTGACGGCGCTGATCCTCGTCTATACGGCTCAAGGTTTGCCACTCGCGGTCTTCATCCTAAGCGAGTTCATGCGGCAGGTTTCGGACGACCTCAAGAATGCCGGCCGCATCGACGGGATGAGCGAGTATGCCATCTTCTTCAAGCTGGTCCTGCCGCTCGTGCGCCCTGCGATGGCCACGGTCGCTGTGTTCAACATGATCCCGATCTGGAACGACCTCTGGTTCCCGCTGATCCTGGCGCCCGGGGAAGAGACGAAGACGCTGACGCTAGGAAGCCAGGTCTTCATCGGCCAGTTCGTGACCGACTGGAACGCAGTCCTCTCGGCCCTGTCGCTCGCCATCCTGCCAGTCCTTGTCCTTTACGTCATCTTCTCGCGGCAACTGATCCGCGGCATCACATCGGGGGCGGTGAAATGAGGGTTCTGATTGCCGGTCTCGGGAACATGGGGCTCAGCCATGCGCTCGCCCACCATCACCATCCGGGGGCGAAGATCGTGGGCCTCGTGAACCGGT